>JAAYBH010000352.1 GCA_012718935.1 Clostridiales bacterium | reverse complement strand
TTGTTCTTAGTATTTGCCGAAATCACCCTCAAGCTCGATTTTAGTCCGGGGTTTGCCTGAAGGCAGCGCTCTTGCCTGGGACGGAGCCCTGACCGAAGCTGCGCTAAGCTTTGACGGAGTGTCCGCACTGCTGTTCTTCACCTTAAAAACACTGACAACTTCCTTGAGCTGATCGGCCTGGCTCGACAGCTCCTCGCTGGCGGCGGCGCTCTCTTCGGATGTGGCGGCGTTGTTTTGAACAACCAGCGACACCTGGATAATGCCTTGATTCAACTGTTCGATACCCAGAGCCTGTTCCTTGGAGGCGACTGCAATTGACCCTACCAGCTCAGTTGCATTCGTAACCTCTGTCACGATTCTCTTGAGAGCCTCGGCTGTTTCGTTGGCGATCTTGATGCCCGATTCGACGTTTCTGATGGAGCCGTCGATCATTTCTGTCGTGTCCTTGACGGCGTTTGCGGATTTCCCGGCGAGCGTTCTGACTTCTTCCGCCACTACAGCGAAGCCCTTGCCGTGCTGTCCGGCCCGGGCAGCCTCGACGGCCGCGTTGAGCGCGAGAATGTTCGTCTGGAATGCGATATCGTCGATGACTTTAATGACCTTGTTGATATTGTTGCTGGAAGCGTTGATCGCGTCCATTGCCTTCAGGAGAGCGTTCATTTGGGCATTACCCTGCTCGGCTTCCGTTTTCGCCTCCGTTGCCATTCGGCTTGCCTTTTCGGCATTCTGCGCATTCAGCGATGTCTGAGCCGAGATCTGCTCAAGCGATGCCGTGAGCTCCTGGACTGAACTGGCCTGCTCTGTTGCGCCCTGAGAAAGCGCCATGCTGGAATTCGATACGAGCTGTGCCCCGGACGCGACCTGGTCGGCAGCGGCCATGATTCCGGACGTCAGATCGCTCAGGTTGTTCACGAGGCCCGACAAGCTCTTGCCTAAAAGATCGTTTTCCGATCTGACCTCAACGTCTATTGTCAAATCGCCTTGTTCGACCTGATTAATAACTTTTGCCTGCTCAACTGTAACTGAGACCAGCTTGTCGAAAGACCGCATCAGATCTCCGACCTCGTCCCCCCGCGCCTTCAGTTCGTCAATCTCTTTACTTCGCAGTTGTTCCATATCCAGGTTCCCGGCAGCCAACAGGTCGGCGATTTTTGAAGCGTGCGCGACAGGCTTCCCGATGAGGCGGGTTAGCACAAAACGAAGTATCATAGCTACAGCAACACCGATAAGAACAACGGCAGCCATGAGAAAGAACGTTAATTGTGCCATTTTTTTATTTGAATTCGAGCTGGCTTGTGCATCGAGATAATTCAACGCCATTAAGTTGGATAAGCCTTCCTTTAACGCTTCACCGAATTCGTCAATTTTTGCAAAATACGGACTCGCGTCGTCAGGTTTGCCTTGAATCATCAACTCCTGCGCGGTCTGATAAACTTCTTTATAAGAGTTCCAGTTCGAAACATTCGCTTCATACTGCGCTACGATCTCGGGACTACTCTTACCTGCCAGCTTACCGAAGTTCGTCATCAGCTCATCCATCTTAATAAATTTTTCCTGTACGGCCTTCGAGTAGGCTTCCTTTTCCTCAGGTTGCGCGACATAATTAAGCTGCATGCCTGTAAACCGCAATCCTTCAAAACAACCGTAAGTATCACCGGTATACCCCATAGCAGTTAAGTTCTGATCAAAAAGACGGATATTGACAGACATTAAGCCCTGCAAACCGACCAATCCAACGCCGCCGACAAGAACCGCGACCAATGCGACAATAATGAATGATATAGTGAGCTTCTTGGATATCTTATGATCTCTAAATCTCAATTGTATTCCACTCCTTCTATTCCAGTTATTGGATGATTTCACTGACAGCCTCAAGTTCGTCTTCGGTCAAGAGTTTGACGCAGTCGACCAGCAGGATCACATCGCTGTCAAGCTTCCCGATATGTTTGAGATACCTGTTGGATAATCCCAGGCTGTTTTGAGGGAGCTCTGAAATGTTCTCGTCGGCCAGAGTGACAACTTCGGATACGCTGTCAACAATCAGGCCGATTGCCGTATCGGCAAAGTCGACGACGATGACGCAGGTCCTGTCGTCATACGCCTTCTGTTCCATAGAAAACCTGAGCCTTACATCCATGAGCGGCACGATATTTCCTCTGAGATTAATTATGCCTTTTATGTAATCAGGCATCTCGGGCATCGCAGTTATTGCCTGTATACCCACAATTTCAGTGACATATCTGATTTCAATGCCATACATCTCATTGCCAATCAGAAACGACAGAAATCTCCCCTTCAGGGTATCTTCGGTAGCTTCCGTTAAGTTATTATCTAAATCTGCCAAAACAGCACTTCCCCTTTCTTGCAAGCAAAAATGATTAAAAGTCCTCCGAAGCTCTTATCGTTGTATATTACCTTGCAATACATTCTTCGCCATAATATTCCTAAGTTTTATATCAATTCCATAAGACGATAATTTTCGACAGGAAAACACCAATCAATCCTAAAGATATGTCAAAAAAGGCATCGCCACCCAGTTCGGGAGGCGATTTTGCTCTCGTATTCAGCTGTTCATTAACCTTAAGCAACAAAGGCCAGTGCTTTTTTCGCGCACCGGCCTTTGTTAATATATTTGACCCGCTTACCTCCCTTTTGATATTAAAAAATATCATATATGGTAACATGTGGGTATTGTACCATATTATCAGAACAATGGGGTAAAAGAAGGTATGAAACGTGCTAAATCACCAATAAGAAGGGTGGAGAAATAAACAAAGCCACAAAGAATTTTATTGAATTTTTACCGAAATACAAAGAAAGTCAGCAATCCGTTGCGGTTGCTGACTTTCTTCTGGTGCGAGAGATGGGACTTGAACCCACACGCCATTGACACACGCCCCTCAAACGTGCCTGTCTACCAATTCCAGCACTCTCGCGGATAGTGCAAAAGTTATTATAGTCAGGCGGGCGGGTTTTGTCAACAGATTATTTGTTGGAATGTCTGTTCCCCGGGGAATTATTCGTACAGCTTTGAAACGACATTGGAAAACGCGTCGGCGAAATACCGGATGGCGGCCAGGGATTCCTGAAGGGTGTTGCCGATGCTGCCGACCTCTATAATCATGGAGCCTGTGGTCGCATGCTGACCATACCGGGACTGTGAGAGCATGATCGGCTTGGCCAGAGACGGGTAGAGCGTATTCATTTCATCCTGAATATGCAGCGCCAGCTTCAGATTTTCCTTCCAGTTGGGATGCTTCAGCCCGGAGGCGTTTGTACCCATGACAAACAGCACCTGTGAGCAGGTCGAATCGCCCACCTGGGCGATCGTCCTGTAAACATTGCCGTCATCGTCCTTAATGGCGTCCCTGTGCAGGTCGATGACGATTCTTATGCTCGGGTATCTTTTGAGATAAGACTGAACGGCGTCATAGGATCTGTTGTAGCTTCCGTTATAGCTCGGATAGTCGTAGAAATTCCGGTCGTGCAGGAAGGCGATGCCCTTTTTGGCCAGCTCCGAGGCCAGCTCGTCGCCGATGCGTATGACGCTCTGGGATTTGTCCTGCGTCCTATATGGGTCGGATTCGGCATACTGATCGTCTTCGTCCGGCATATAGGCCTCGCTGCCGTGGGTGTGGATGATCAAAACGGCAGGACTGTCGGACGACAACCTGATGTCCAGGGGCTCCTTCATCAGCGCCGCCGTGTCGACAGCGTAATCGGTTTTATTGGTGACGGCGATACTGTCCGGGCTTGTATTGGGTTTCGTAATGATATTTGGCTTGCCCTCAACGTTGTTTGCGGCGTTGCTTTCGGGTATCTGCCAGTTATTATAGTATAATTCCGTGCCGCTGAATCCCATGCTGTCCGTTGCCGCGGCAGAAGCGGGTTGGGGCGCCGGCAGCTCGGCGCCGTCATCTTCCGACGGCGCCCCGGACGCCAGGATTGACGAATCAAAAACAAGAGATATTAAAGAGACTTCTCTGCCCTGACGGGCCGCGGCGCCGAGCTCGAAATCCAATATGCCGCTAACGACGCCGTCGGTAGCCACAAGCCCTGACATAAGCTTCTGAGATGCGGTTTCTGCACCGAGGGCGGAGAAGACCCGGATAACGGCGCACAGGAAAAAGATTAAAGCCAGGCCTTTAATGGCCAGCGGTATTTGAGACGCGTGAAAGTGCGGTGACGCCCAGCCCCGCGGTTTGTATCTGCGGATTCTTTGCAAACCGAATCACCCCCGTAAACCTGCGCTTTAAAGTATATGACGGCTTGTTCCTCCTTATGTGCCGCGTAATTTTTTACATTGCCTCTTTGTGTTTTGACCTTTTTTTCCCCGGAGCCCGTCTATAATAACTCATCGGGGGGACATGGCGAATGCAGGTAATATATGCGGATTCACTTTTTTTGATCAATCTGATCATCAATTACATCATACTGCTTGTGACGGCGAGAATATGCGCGTCGGGGGTGAAACGGCTGCGCCTGCTGGGTGCCGCGATCTTTGGGGCGCTCTATTCAGTGGCAGTTATTCTGCCTCAGACGGGGTTTTTGGAAAATCCCTTTCTGAAGCTCGCCGCCGGACTTCTGATGGTTCTGCTCGCATATGGCGGTCAGGCGCGCATTTTACGGCTGACGCTTGTCTTTTTCGCCGTGTCGGCAGCCTTTGGCGGCGTCGTGATGGCAGCGTCGCTCCTGGGCGGCGAAGGCCCGAACACCGGTTTCCTAGCGCCTGTCGACCTGAGAATACTGATTCCGGCGTTTGCTGTCTGCTATGTTGTCCTGCTGCTTGTCTTTAAGCGGGCCGGACGCCTGCGGAGCGGCGGGATTGTGACTCTGAAGCTCCGGCACGGCGGCAGGGAAGTCCAGATGCGGGCCCTCCGGGATACGGGCAACGCTCTTGTTGATCCGATGACGGGAAGGTCCGTCATCGTCGCAGGCGTCGGCGATGTCACGTCCCTCTTTCCCCACGGTATCCGTCAGAAGGTCGCCGGTCTCCGGCTCAAGGACGCCGTCAAGGTCATGGAGGAGCTTGCCGCTGAGGGCAGCATGCGTTTTCAGCTGATCCCGTACAGCGCCATCGGTACACCGGGAGGGATGCTGCTGGCCTTCAGGCCGGATGAGATCGTTATTGACGGCAAAGACAAATCGGGAATACTTCTTGCCTTGTCTCCCAACAGCGTTTCTGAAAACGGTACATATTCGGCGCTTCTTGGCGTCAATTAGATATGGTATTAAGGGAGGTCAACATGAAAAGACTGCTTCGTATGAAAATTGGTTTATATGTCAGGCTGTACCGGGTGTTGGAGAGACTTGGCTTATCGCTACCGCCCGGCGTGTTTTATATCGGTGGAAGCGAAACGCTGCCTCCGCCGCTGACGCGGGAGGAGGAGGCGCACTTTATCTCCCTGCTCATGTACAACTCATACGAGGCTAAGCAGGCGCTCATTGAACGCAATCTGCGCCTCGTTGTCTATATCGCCCGCCGTTTCGAAAACACGGGCATCAACATTGAGGACCTCATCTCCATCGGCACCATCGGCCTCATCAAGGCCATCAATACATACGATGCCGATAAGAACATCAAGCTCGCCACCTACGCCTCCCGCTGCATAGAGAATGAAATCCTGATGTTCCTGCGCAAAACCTCGAACAGGAAGACGGAGGTCTCCTTCGACGAGCCCCTGAACACCGACTGGGACGGCAACGAGCTCCTCCTGTCCGATATTCTCGGTACCGACTCCGACATGGTCATGCGCCCCATGGAGGACGACGTCGACAAAAAGCTCCTTTTAGACGCCATTGACAAGCTCTCCGAGAGGGAAAAGGAGATCATCGTTATGCGCTTCGGCCTCGGCGGCATCGAAGAGCGCACCCAAAAGGAAGTCGCCGACCTGATGGGCATCTCCCAGTCCTACATCAGCCGTCTTGAAAAGCGCATCATCCTGAGATTAAGAAGAGAAATAACACGGCATATATAAAAAAAGGAGGCCCAGCCTGCAGGCAGGGTCTCCTTGCGCTCGGAATGTAAAGCATGATACAATCGGCATGAGGAGGGGTGATCTAATGGAGCACTTTCATATCGACGGTGACAGCTTCGCTGTTAAGCGCGCCGAACTGTTTGAATCGCTTCGCAAGCCGACGTCATACTGCGAAAATCAGCTGATTTACCAGCAGGGAGACGCGGCCGACCATGTCTGCTATCTGAAGTCCGGCAAGGTTAAAATATTCATCGCTTCCCAGAGCGGCTTCGATAAAACCCTGGTCACGCTGACAAAGGGGAGCCTTTTCGGTAAAGCGTCTTTTTTCAGTGGGTCGCCGAGAACCTCATCCGCCGTTGCCCTCCGGCCATCCGAGATTATTGCCGTCGACAGGCCTACGATGGCGCGGTTGTTTCAGCTGCAGCCCGAATTCGCTATAGAACTCCTGGAGTATCTGTCCAAGACGATCCGGCTCTTGTCGTCGCAGATCGACTGGCTGGCATTTGAACAAGCAGATAAGCGCCTTGCGCGTTTTCTCGTTGAAAACTACAACCCATCCGTGCGAACAATTGGCTGCACCCACGAGGATATCAGCGAACGCGTCGGCACGACCAGAGTCACGGTCAGCAAAGCATTGAGCCGGTTCCGGAAGAATGGTTGGCTCGATACAAAATACAAGGAAATCAATATCATTGATATCAACGCCATAACAGAATTCGCATATGAGTGATATGGGCAGCAAAAAACCGCCGGCTTTTCTCGCCGGCGGTTTTTTTGACGTACGCTTTACTGTGTGACGGCAACCTTTTTATTCATGGAGCCGCCGATGATGTACAGGATGGGGAGGATGAAGCTGACAAGACTGGTCCACTGGAAGCCACCATTTGCAATGCCGATGACAAGACTGATCAGTGACAGGACGCAGAGAATAATACCGGTGACAATATAGTAGCCCGCCTTGGATGGATCGTTGCTTTTTTTGCCCACGCCGATGATGCCGATGATAAGCATAAGCACGCTGCTGATCAGCAGTATGATCGTCGCAATAACAAGTACGCCGCCGGCGGCGACACCGGCCTCGCCGGCCAGTTCACCGGCAACAGAGGTGAGTGCTGCGGATGCCAGTACAGCGAGAAGAGAGATGATGGTAGAGATTGCGCCGAAGATGATAAAAAGAATGCTTGTTACTTTGAGAAGGCCTTTTCCTGGTGCGTTCATTGAATAATCCCCTTTCTTTTAATGCAGATTATTTTAGAAAATTTCGCCAAACTTAAGATAACACGGTAACAGCAAAAAAACAACATAAATGTAAAATTTGTATATTATATTCAATACAAATCAATGCAAAAAAAGCCCGCCGCAATAATCGGCAGGCTTTTTTTGCCGGAATTTTACTGCCGGACAGCTCTTCTGTTCATGGCGCCCCCGACGATATAGAGGATCGGAAGCACGAAACCGATGAGTCCGGTGACAGAGAAGCTGCCGTAGGAAAGATTGATGACCATGGGAATAAGCGAGAGTATGGCCAGAACGATACCGGTCGTGATGAAATAACCGGCCTTGTCCGGATCACCGCTTTTCCTCAGGCCGACAATTCCGAGAATCAGCTCAAGTACGCTGACGATCAGTATGAGGACAGTCGCGGCCATCAAAATGCCGCCGACGGCGTATCCGAAGCCCCCGCCTGCCGCTGAGAGCGCGGCGGAACCCAGCACGCCCACTAGTGAAATCACAGCTGCGATCGCGCCAAAAATAATGAACAGAATGCTGACAACTATAAGAATGCCTTTACCTGGTGCGTCCATCGAAAAAACTCCTTTCTCCGGAGTATAGTATGCATCGATTTAAACGGTTTACTCAATTTGACTTTACACCCTGAGTATTAAAAACCCTCCTCGCGGAAATACTGACTCTCGAAACGGTCATATTTCCAATAGCACGTTGATATCAAGCGGGGAGGGAGATTTCGTTGGCGGGAAAGGTCGAGATATGCGGCGTCAATACGGCCAGACTCAAGGTACTGAAAAATGACGAGACGACCGAACTGTTAAAGCGATGCAGAGCAGGCGACAAGAAGGCCCGGGAAGAGCTTATTGCCGGCAATCTGCGGCTCGTCCTGTCGGTCATACAAAAATTTGTCAACCGGGGAGAAAATGTGGACGATCTCTTTCAGGTGGGCTGTATCGGGCTGATGAAGGCCATCGACAATTTTGATACAAGCCTGAACGTCCGTTTTTCCACCTATGGTGTCCCTATGATCATCGGGGAAATCAGGCGTTATCTCAGGGACAACAGCAGCATCCGCGTCAGCCGCAGCATGCGGGACACGGCGTATAAAGCGCTCCAGATGAAGGAAAAGCTCATCAACGAAACGCAGAAAGAGCCAAGCATGGACGAGCTGGCCACGGCGCTCGGCATCAAAAGGGAAGAGGTCGTTTTCGCCATGGACTCCATCACAGACCCCGTCTCTCTCTACGAGCCCTTATACACCGACGGCGGCGAGAGTATCTGCGTCATGGACCAGGTCAGCGATACGAAGAACACCGACGAGAACTGGCTGGAGCAAATTGCATTAAACGATGCCATCGAGCGCCTGGGCGACCGCGAAAAGCACATCCTGGCCCTCCGCTTCTTCTACGGCAAAACCCAGATGGAGGTCGCCGCCGAAGTCGGCATCAGCCAGGCCCAGGTGTCGCGGCTTGAGAAGAATGCGATTAACCAGATAAAGAAAAATCTGTAGAATTGATATGATATAATGTCACATCGCCTCCCAACTCGTTTTGATGGGTGGCGCTGTTGTTTTTATTAGGTAATTTATGTTATTATCATACATATACTATGCACAATGAATCCGGAGGCTTGAGATGCGTCTGTTTAATGCCAGCTCGTTGTTCAATGAAAATGCCGTTAAAGAGATACGGTGTATTTCTTTGGCTCCGAAAAGCAAGATGTAGGAACTCGAAGAGGAAGTGAAATTTCTTAAGATAATCATTCGACAAATAAACGAGGACTTGCAGCAGCTTAAAAGAGCCGATTAAATACACACAACACAGTAGGCGGTGGCAGTATTTGATCAATAGACACGGGGAGGCGGCGCCTCCCCGTTTGTTATATGGCCTTATCAGTATTTGCCCATGTCGCCGTCTTCCAGGCTGATTCTTGAACGGGCGGCTGCCGGCAGCTTATTGGCTGGGGGCTGCTTATTCGGCAGCTCCGTAAACGTATACTCGTTATCTGTTCTGAAAAAGCCGACATTTGCCTTCAGCTGTTCGGACTGAGCCGAGAGTTCCTCGCTGGCCGCGGCGCTTTCCTCTGCTGTTGCCGCATTTGACTGCACGACCTTGGAAACCTGGACGACGCCGGTATTGACCTGCTCGATGCCCATTGCCTGCTCGTTAGAAGCCTCGGATATCGAGGCGACAAGCTGCGCGACATTCTCGATACCCGTGACGATTTTGCCAAGGGCGTCGGCCGTATCCTGTGCGATCTTTGTACCCGTATCGACTTTTCTGATTGAGGTTTCAATCATATCTGTCGTTTCCCTGGCAGCGTCCGCGGATTTGGCTGCGAGAGTCCGGACCTCTTCGGCGACGACGGCAAAGCCCTTGCCGTACTGTCCCGCCCTGGCCGCTTCGACGGCGGCGTTGAGCGCGAGGATATTTGTCTGGAAGGCGATGTCGTCGATGACCTTGATAATTTTCCCGATATTGCTGGAAGACAGGTTGATTTCGTCCATAGCCTCCAGCATCTCCCGCATGCGGTCTGTACCCTTCGCGGCCTGCTCCTCTGCCTGCCGGGCCAGCCTGTTTGCCTGATCGGCGTTCTGGGCGTTTTGATTCGTCTGGGCAGCGATTTCCTCCAGCGAAGCTGTGAGCTGCTGTACCGCGCTGGCCTGCTCCTGCGCGCCGCTGGCCAGTGCCTGCGCGCCGGAGGAGATGGCCGAAGCGCCGCTGTTGACCTGATCGGAGGCGATGCGGATGGATGTCAGCGTTGTACCCAGCGACTCGGAGAGAGCGGTAAATGCGTCCCTGATCTTCTTGAATTCACCCGTGTAGTCGCACTGAAGATGAATGCGCATGTCGCCGCCCGCCATGGCGTTGAGCGTCTGTGTGATCTCGTTGATATAATCGACGTAGCCGTTCAGCTGGCCAAGAATCTGGCTCGTTGCGCCACTGAGCTTGCCAATCTCATCCTTGCTGATGCGCTTCGGGTCTATTTTGACGGCCAGCTCACCCTCCGCAATTTTCTGGCTGACACTCGTGATATATTTGATGCTGTTTCTCAGGTACATCACAATGACAGTCGAGAAGACAAGAATGAACGCGATGACGAGCCCCACAATGATTGCTATCGTTTGGATACTTCTGTCGACTTCGCTGCTGATCTCCGCCGACCGGCTTTCGGCGTATGCTTCCAGCAGCTCGGTCATCAGGTTGATGCTCTCTCTGGCTGCGTCAAAGGCAATCAGGTGCGTCCCGATATCGCCCTTCCCAGTCGAAGCGTCGTAGGCTTCAAGCCAGGTGTTGAATTCCTTCTCAAAGGTCGCGTAGAGCTGCTCCATAGTGACATCGGTACTTGGATGCTTGAACTGTGCATATAGGGTGCTGTTGGCTTTGATGTTGTCGATGGCCTGGGTCATCCTGTCCCGGACCTGCTGTGCGTTCTCATCAAAATCATTTTTTAGCGACGCTGTTTTCTCCGCCATAAACCCACCGCTGATCAGGCTGTTTTCGGCGATAACCGCCTGATAAAAATCCCTGTCGGCGTTTAAAATGAGGGCCGTTGAGACATATACCTCGTCGTAAAGTGCTGTCCTTGACTGTTCCTCAATATCATTCGACCGCGTGATAAACAGGAACAGGAGTCCACCCAGCGCCAGTATCGCCGGAATGACAATCAACCACAATTTGACTGAAACACTGATATTCTTAATCATGGTATTTCTCCTTTTCTTATACTATATAGTGTTTATCGTAAAAATTACTTGAACATTGAGTGATTACAGCCAATTGCGACAATCCCCGCGCTTTTGCGCGGGGATTGTCTGATCTTTAAATATTGTAACGAAAAATTAAGTAAATTGTAATATTTGCCATTGATGCGCATCGTTGGAATTGGTATAATAAATTAATCTTAGGCGGTAAGGAATGGGCGTAAGTTGACGGTTTTCCGGCGATTATCACAATTATTTTAGAAAAAAACATAGTGTTTTAAATTAGTTTTCGTGTTTTTGACAAAAAGTGACAAAAACAGTTGTCTCAGCACGTTTTTTTTGCTATCATAAAAACATTCTGGAATGGCGGCTGTCAATAAATACTGAGGGTGTGATTACTAATTTTTAACGAGTATTTTTCTGATGGGTCTCCACAATGATAAATGAATGAGAGAAATGAGGTGGAGCACCTTGTATGATATTGAGTCAGACCTGTTTGGGAGCTTCAGAGAAGCCGTTATCGCCGTAAAAAACGGAGAGATCGCCTATTTTAACGATACAGCGGCCAGACTGATCCCAAAAATCGAGACACTCCGACCCGAGAATATATTCCCGCCGCAGCTCCTGAATCACGATGCGAAATGCGTTGTCGGAGAAGCAGATATAGAGGGAATTCACGCGGTTGTCAACGTGTCCCCTCTGGATGACTGCAGTATTTACAGCATTATCGCACCCGGCACGGAAGAACACGCCAATACGGCAAATCTCCTTTCCGCCGTCAGCACCGAGTTTAAAAACATACTTGCCGTATTGAGAATGGCATCCGGCCTGTTACTCCCGTATATTGAGAATATCAGCAATCCGCGCTTTAACCGGTATACGGCGATGATTTACCATTGCTATTATAATATGCTTCGGCTGACGAACAACCTGAGCGATCTCGGCGGCATCCTGAGGGATGATGTCCCGTTGCTCCGTTCGTCCTTTGATATTGTCGCAGCCTCCAGGGATTTGATTGATTCCGTGCAGCATCTTGTTATGGAAACCGGTGTCGAACTCCGTTTCAAGTCTAATGAGGAAAGCCTCACGATTTACGCCGACAGGGTCAAGCTGGATAAGCTGCTTTTGAATCTCCTGTCAAACAGCCTCTCCTATACCCCGCCCGGAGGCATCCTGACGCTGTCTGTCATATCAGCCGGCGACCGCTTTGTTATTTCAGTCAGCGACAGCGGAGCGGGCATACCCGGGGATGTGATGTCAACGGCATGGAATAGATACAGTGCGCCGAAGAATATGATCGATACCGAGACAGGCGTCGGTTTGGGGCTTACAATCGTCCGGAACATCGCGCGGCTGCACAACGGCAGCGCTGTTCTTGAAAGCAGGCCCGGCGAGGGCACGACCGTTACGGTATGTATACCGATTGATAAACAGGAGGCGTCGGATTTCAAGACAAGCATCGTCGAGTATGAAAGCTATGACATGCAGCAGCTTTTAACGGAGCTGTCGGGTGTCATCAGTTATGAGAAATATACGCAGCAGTATATGGACTAAGGCTTTTTATATGTTGCGGCAGAGGAAATTACGGATTACACTTTATGGATAAAAACCTGGGTATATACATTCATATCCCTTTTTGCGCCGGCAAATGCGCCTACTGCGATTTTTATTCGCTGGCAGGTCATGAGAAGCTGATGCCGGCGTATCAGCATGCCCTTTTATACCACATTAGGGAATACGCGCCGCAGCTGGACGGATATCTGACGGATTCCGTCTATTTCGGCGGCGGGACGCCCAGTTATTACGGCTGCGACAGGCTGATCAGTATTTTTAACACGCTGAAGAAACACGGCCATATCCTTCTGGATGCAGAGGTGACGGCGGAAGTGAATCCCGACAGCATTACAAAAGCCGATCTGATCAGAATGCACCGCGCCGGCTTCAACAGGCTGTCAATCGGCGTACAATCGGCAAATGACGCGCTTTTAAAGAGTCTTGGCAGAAGGCATGATTTTGCCGCTGCCGAGGAGACCGTAAGAAACGCCAGAGAAGCCGGCTTCAGAAATATCAGTATCGATCTCATATACGGTCTGCCCTCTCAGAGCCGTGACGATTGGGCTGACACATTGAATAAGGCGGCAGCCCTGAAAACAGAGCATATCTCCTGTTACGGCCTGAAGATTGAGGAGGGGTCGCAGCTGTACATATACAAGGATTCACCGTTCATGCCGGACGATGATACTCAGGCGGATATGTACCTCTACGCCGTGGAGACCTTAAGCCGTTTCGGCTTCAAGCAGTATGAAATTTCAAATTTTGCCCGGCGCGGTTATGAATCCAGGCATAATATGAAATATTGGTCTGGGGATGAGTACCTGGGCTTCGGAGCCGCTTCCCATTCCTATATCGGCGGTGTCCGGTACAATTATATTGCCGATCTTGAAAAGTACAGTGAAAACGTCCTGTCGGGCAAAAATATTGTTGATTTGGGCGAAGAAATCTCTGACTTTGAGAAGGCCAGCGAGTACCTGATGCTCCGACTGAGGACAACGAAAGGGATATCCGAGAAGGAATACACCGACATTTACCCCTGCAGCATGGAGAAGACAATCAATCTACTGCGCCATTATGAATCCCAGGGTTGGGCCACGCTTTCCGACGGGCGGTGGAGCTTTACGCCGACAGGCTTTTTACTGTCCAATACGCTGATCGGAGAGATACTGGAGACTCAGACGAAGCAGCGATCCGAAATGATAAAACCGTGGGAGAAGCCGGAAGCAGCCGTTTTGAGATCACAGCTGACATTATTTGATATCAAGCCGCAGGAGGTCCAGATGTTCAAAGGCATATAACCGGCCGAGCCGGTCTAACCGGTCTGACCGGTTTCTTATAATGATTCTAAAATGGTTACAGACTTTGTAGTAATATGTAATATAAAAAAGTTTGAATTCGTATTAAAAAGCCTTTAGAATACGAAATATGGGTTAGCACGCAGTGAAGGATGGGATTCTTATCAAACAGCAAGACAAAAAAGCGAGTGTCAGCGTAGCAAAACCAAAAAGAAGAAAGGGCGTCGCGGCGGGCATTATAGCGGGCGCCGTCATCATCGTTCTCGCAGCCGGCACGGCAGCGGCCGGCTATTTTATTAATAAGCTGGATACCATATATCCCAATGTGACGGCGGGCGACATTGACCTGTCCGGCATGACGGTGGCTGAAGCAACGCAGGCGCTGACGGAGGCCGGTTATGAAAACAACGCGTCGAATGTGGCTGTTACCGTTAATTTCCCGGACGGCGGGAAGATGACCATTACCGGGGATGAATCGGGCCTCGGCCTGAATGCCGAAACCGCGGCGAACGCAGCCTACAAATACGGCAGGGGCGGTTCTTTTTTTTCAAACGGATTCGGTTACATCAAAAGCCTGTTTGCGTTATATGACCTTGAGAACAACAGCGTTATTGACGAAGCCCGCATCAGGAGTATTGTCGGCGATTATACAGAGAAATTCAACGATAAGCTCATGAATACGGCGTATCAGGTTACCGGCGACAGTATCACCCTGATCAAGGGGAGCGGCAAAGCGCTGGCCGATGAAAACGCAATTTATGACCTTGTTGTGGCATCGCTGGAGCAGTCGGCTGCTCAGAACAGCCCCGTAACGGCGGACTACTCTATCGGAACAAGCGGCAGCCAGGACATCGATCTGCAGGGTATTTACGACGGCGTATTTATTGAGCCTGTCAGCGCCATATATGATACGGCGACAAATCAGGTGACTCAGAGTGTGACCGGCGTCAGCATTGACCTGGACGAAGCCCGGAGGACGCTCGACGCGGCTCAAACCGGTGCGGTAGTGACGATTCCCTTGATTAAAACGGATCCCGCCGTCACAACCGAACAGCTCAGCGCCCTTATATTCAGGGATGTCCTGTCGGAAAAAGCGACATATGTGAGCGGGACGAGCAACAGGGTTCATAACGTCAAGCTGGCTGCCGCGGCGATGAACGGGAAGATTCTGAATCCCGGCGACGTTTTCTCCTACAATGAAACGCTCGGCAAGCGCACAGCCGAGAAAGGCTACAAGGAAGCCGGTGCGTATGTGGGCGGGAAAACCGTGTTGGAAGTCGGCGGGGGCATCTGTCAGGGTTCCTCTACGCTGTATTACTGCGTCCTGTACGCCGACCTTGAGGTCGTTGAAAGGTCGAAGCATATGTTCAGCGTCGGGTATCTGCCGCTCGGCCATGACGCGACTGTTAACTGGGGTACCGTTGATTTCAAATTCAAGAATGACACGGATTATCCGATCAAAATCGAAGCCTTTATGAAAGACGGTTACCTGAACATTAAGCTTCACGGCACAAAGGTCAACGAGAATTATGTCAAAACAGAATATATCACCATCAGCAGAACCGATTTCAAAACGATTGAAAAAGAGGACCCGACCATCGCGCCCGATACGAAAAAAACCGATTCGGACGGACACACGGGCTATGTTGTCGAGACTTATAAATACATTTATGACAAGGACGGCAAGCTGCTGAGCAAGGAATTCCTGGGGAGAGATACTTACAGGGTCCAGGATAAGGTGATCCTTGTACCTGTCGGCACTCTGATATCGCCGTCGCCGTCGGACACATCGCCGTCGCCGTCGGACACATCGCCGTCGCCGTCGGACACATCGCCGTCGCCGTCGGACACATCGCCGTCGCCCTCGGACACATCGCCGTCACCTACGGACACATCGCCGTCACCTACGGATACATCACCATCACCCATAGATACATCACCGTCGCCGTCGGAAACGCCGCCCTCCGCATCGCCTTCTTCACCCGAACCGTAACGCCTGTCATATTAAACAGGGGCTGTACCAAACAGCCCCTTTGCAGCCGCAAATGCGGCTGCTTTTTCTTAGCCGTATCATTACACATTACATTTGACGAGCCTGACCGTATTTGATATACTGCGTAATGCTGTAAGCGGCAGAATATCCTGTTACCTCAGCTGAAGACCACATTTGGAGATAGTAAATGAGCATTATTGAGCTGCTGGTATTAGCGCTCGGCCTGTCCATGGACGCCGTGGCCGTCTCGATCTGCAAAGGCCTTTCCATGAATAAGCTGAGCCTGAAGAATACTGTGATCGTCGGCATGTGGTTCGGTGGTTTTCAGGCGCTTATGCCGCTTGTCGGCTATATGCTCGGCACCCAGTTCAGGGAATACATTGAAACACTTTCCCATTGGATCGCTTTCATTCTCCTGGCAGCTATCGGCTTGAATATGATCCGGGAAGCTTTAGCAAAAAAAGGCAAAGATGACAAGAATAAAGACACCGACTGCTCGCTGTCCGTCAAAGCCATGTTCCTGATGGCTGTCGCGACGAGCATTGACGCGCTGGCAGTCGGTGTCACTTTTGCATTTTTAGAGGTTGCCGTCGTCCCGGCTATCCTGACCATCGGCGTCATGACCTTCCTTTTGTCAATGGCAGGCGTCAGAATCGGACACGTTTTCGGTGCAAGGTATCAATCGGCAGCGGAGATCTTCGGCGGCGTCATCCTCTGCGCGCTCGGGATCAAAATACTTTTGGAGCAGTTTTTTTAGACCGGAGGCGTTTCCCCAAGCCAGGAGACGAGCATGTCCACGCAGGCCCCGTAAGAGCTCAGACCCAGCTCCTCGCCGTTTGATTTCAGATAGCCGTCGTACATGGCGCTGACTGCCTCTGCTGCCGGCGATTCATACCGGCTCCAGTATTCGATGTTATCGGTCCAGTCGCGGCTGACACCGTCGTTGAAGGTCGCCATCAGCGCGCCGGCGGCGTCGGGGTCCGTCTCGTGAAGGGCGTTTGTCAGGTAAATGAGGCCGCTCAGATAACCGGAGTATTCATAAATGGTGATATTTGATGTGATGCAGGCGGCGATACCGGCAAAGTTGGCCTCATCCTCCGAGTTGACGCCGCGCTGGTGCGCCATTTCATGGGCGATCGTCGCGGGGATCAGGGCGCCGGGCGCGTCCACATTGATGTTCGTCTCACCCGTGAGTCCGATATAGACACCGGTAAAGCCGATGATTGACATGAGCTTTGAATACATCATGGCCTTCGGCGGGTATGATGTGCCGTTCAGTGCCGGGAATTCATTGATAATATTTGCATAAACGCCCTTGGACAGCTCGAAATCATAGTCCGTGTCCACAATGAAATGACCGTCCGCATCACGGCTGACCTGGCCGGACAGCTCATTGGCTTTCATGGCGAAGAAATTCGCGGTGTCTGTCAGCTGCGCTACGGTAATGCCGTCTGCCGACAGGCCGGTTTTACCCGCCAGATCCGTACCGTGATAACCTGTCCCCCATGTCCATGAGTACGCGGCGAAAATGTACAGGCCAACAAGCAGCAGAACAAAGAGGCGTTTTCCCAGATGCGCCAGTTTTTGCGGGCGCGTGATCAGGATAATGACTGTTTTGACGATATAGTAAAGCACCCAAAGGACAAGCAGGGTGATGAGCACCTCGGCCAGCGAGAAGAATTTCAGAGGGCCTAGGGAGGTGACGGTCGCCGCCGCGTTCCTGTATGGGGTTGAGATGTATGTATTGACCCAGTCCATGATATCCTGCCGGCTGTTGTATATGTAATACAGGACAATGAGGGCGATGGGGATTGCCGCCAGCAGAATATACAGCCACAAAAGCCGCGGCGACTTCTTTTCGGCGAGCGGCTCTTTCACAACTTCTTGTGCCATAAAACGCCTCCTTTCGATGTCTATATACAGTATAATGTGTCGGAGACATTCTGACAAGTGAAAAAAGATGGCTCATTCGAACGAGTCCAGGGCGTCATGGCCGAGCGTTGTCAAGGCCATGCTGCCGCGCTGGAGCACCGGCAGATCATAGACAATGCCGTCCGCACTGACGCCCGCCCGCACGCTTTCACAGAATTCCCGGTACACCCGGGATTCGTCATATATGGAGTAATCCCCGTTTTGAAGGGGCAGGTCATAATCAAGGGTAATCAAATATTTGTCCTCCAGCGACTGGAGTATCTCCCCGGTCTTTTTAACAGTATCAGGAGAATCGTTTTTGCTGTTCAGGTATACCGGCGCCAGAGTGACTGAAACAGCCTCGTCATCCCCGGAGCTCCTCATGACGAACCGGGCGAGGGGAAGGAAAGGGATTTCAGCCAGCTTCATCAGGAATTCCCGCTCATCCCCGGTGATATAGAGTGTTCTGTCCCGGCACCCGCCGGAGCACCCGCCGCTTTTGCTGCATTGATTTTTATTTTGACGGCCGCAGCTACCGTCCCGGCCCCGGCTGCAGCAGCAATTTTTGTTTTTATCCGGCATGGCGGGTCTCCTTTATATGCTCTTTTATGCGTATTATAACATGATTTTACCCGGTTTTATAATTAAGAAACAGCGGAGGCGAAAAACGAGCCTCCGCTGTCTGCTTCAGATACAATGGATTAAATAGAGCCGATGAGTTTATCATTTGTCAACCGTATCACCTCGCTGGTACAGCAAGACTGTGTATGATTTCGAGAAATCACGCCGGCAGCTGCCGTCCGGTGTGGTCGATGGTGTAATCCCCCTTTATAATCAGCTCCGAGACGGGGACGATGGAATAGCCGTTCTGGAGGAGGTATTCGATGATGGAAGGGAGCGCTTCGGGGGTGTGGAGCGCGGCGTTGTGGAACAGGACGATGCTGCCGGGATTGACCTTTGCTGTGACGCGCTGCGTAATTTCGCTTGCCGTTAAATTCTTCCAGTCGAGGCTGTCA
>JAAYBH010000043.1 GCA_012718935.1 Clostridiales bacterium | reverse complement strand
TTTAAGACATATTCTTGTTATGCGTGAAATCTGACCGTCAGGAAGAATAACACCTTTATGCGCGCGTCGTAAGCGTGTTTAATGTGCTGCAGACTTCGGTCTTTCAGCGCATTTTGCTTTATGACCTGCGTTCGATCTGCTTTGCCGCCGATCGACAGCCGCTTTCTGGTGTTTTGCCTGGAAGCGGCTTTTATATGCTCAGAAAGGAGGGGACCGTATGCCGCCAAAAGCAGATCGCTAATTATTCCAAGACAATCGAGGTGAGAAATTTGGCGAAATGCGAGCTTTGCGGAAAAACCACGACCTTCGGTAAAAGCGTCAGTCACAGAAGCATCTACGTGACTGGCAGATGCGGGAAAAAAGTTTATCCGAACCTGAAGAAAACGACGGTTGCCGTCAACGGAGTCAGGAAAAAGCTGACAGTCTGCACACGCTGCCTGAGGACGTCGAGGAAAACCAATCTGCAAAGGCAATAATAACAGCCAGCCATAGTTAGAAGTGAAAGGGCCGTCTGGTGCAGGCGGCCCTTGTGGCTACACGACCTCCACCTTGAAGTCTTCAGCCAGTAATCGATCTGCAGGAGCCAGGCCAGGAGCTGGGGCGCGTTCATGAGCTGGCCGAACCAGGGGATGTCGGTGTCGCGGGTGACCGTCGCCGCCAGCTCGCGGACAGCCTGTTTGTCGATGAACGGGAGGATCGGTGAGGCGTTGTCATCCAGCATCATGTTCGTCAGGATGCGCAGCGCCTCGATGTAATTGGGGTTATGGGTTTTCGGATAAGGGCTTTTTTCCGCCACAGGACATTCTCGGGGAGGAGCCCTTCGAGGGCTAACCGCAGGAGGCCTTTTTCGCGCCCGTTATAATTTTTGAATTTCCACGGGACATTCCACACGTATTCCACATACCCCTCGTCATCCGGCCCGCGCCGGACAAGCGTTTTTGTCATATCCTCGAAGATCTGTTTCTCATTTGATATATCCCTGGAATAATCAATCCAGCCGGCAATACCGCACATAACAATCCTCCCATAAAAAAACGTCCTGATCCGCGCGTTTACATCAGGACGTCATTGTCTCCGAATAATGATGCTTCAATATATGACCGGCGCAGCCAGTAGGTGCGCGTCCCGGCCGGTCAGCGCAGCTGTTCGGCGAAGGCGGTGCAAAGCCCGCGGATGTGGTCAGAATCCGCTGTGGCGGAATAGATACCAATAAGCGCATCCAGATATCCCTTTGCCACGGACAGGCTTCTTGTTCCTTTCCCGACGGCCTCTTTGTACCGCAAAGAGATATCCGCCAGCTCCTTTTCATATTTTTCGTCCGTTCCAGGCCTGACACACGCGCTGTATGTGTCGATTACCTCATCCTCCGGCCGTGACGGCTCGTACAAGTGCGGCGCGGTGCTGTCGAACAGGCATTTGTCGAGCTCGGGCCAGATGATCATATCCAAGCTGTTTGAATCAAAGGCGCAGGAATAAATCTCCGTATCCAGGCCACGCGCAGTCGAAGCCGCGGCGAGCTTTCTCAGCAGCGTTGATTTGCCGGTTCCGGGGCGGCCTTTCAGCAGATACCTTTTCGCAATGCTTCCCGTGAGTCTTTCGATATAGTCCGTCGCGCCTGCCGGAGTGCTTGCGCCGAAGAATCTTTCCTTCATAACCGGCGGCTTTTCAAACCGGCAGTCGCCGAGCATCAGATCAATAATTGCCGAGGCAAGCGTGTCGGCTTTTTGAAAATCCATGTTTTCTATATAGATTTTTTCCCATTCGTCATGGACACTGAGGGCGTCCCGAAAGCATTGAAAGGCGTTTTCGTGGCATTTTCCGATTTCCGATATGATATCGGACACCGGCTCTTCCAACACTGTGAGCCGGCTGGCGTCGAGAGCTGCGTCCATATCGATATAACGGGCTTCGGGGTCTGACGTGATCAGCATTGTATAATGCAGGTCTGTCCCGTCAATAACAGCCAGCCTCAGATCAGGTACGATGATTCCGTCATATGTGTCGGGGGCTGACGGACAGTGAAGGTATTCCAAACGAAGTCCGGTTTTTTCGCATTCTTCGGCGAGGGGGGCCATGAAGCACGCTTTCCCGGAGCCCGGTCTTCCCCGGAGAATAAAAAGCTTTTCCACACCCTGAAGATTCGAGGGCAATTTGTTGATAAAACCCTGCGCCGTATTCCCGTATACAAAATAATGTCTGTTGCCGTCTGCCATAGGTTACGCGCTCCTTTCCCGTTCATCATCCACTTATAAGTATATGATATCAGCAAATCAAATAGACTGTTTATTGACAACAGATTTAACTAATGATATGATAAGGCTGTAATTGAATAGTTGCCGAGCCTGCTTTTCTAAGGGTTAGAGTTATATAACTTATGCCTATGAGCTTCAGGCCTGGGCAGGCAATACGGCCGTATCGCCTGCTCACGGGGTCGATGTTGGAAACAATACGGCCTTCATTTATGAGAAGGAAACATAGTACCGTTCACCGGTATCCCTGATGCATGTGTCAGCCTGTTTGAGCTTCTCAACAGGCTTCTTTTATTTATCTAGCTAATAATACAGCCGAATATGGAAAAGCTGGCTGCCGGGCGGCAGAAATGAGTAACAGCATGCAATAATGCCATAATGGAAAACAATATATGTAAAAAGCACAGACGGGATGTGATGAACAGTTGCTGAAGAATATCGATATAGAGCGGGCTGTGGAGATGCTGTGTGCGCTCCCTGTGATGCTTGACACAGAAACAGTCGGGCTGGCGGATGCGCACGGCAGGGTTTTCGCAGAGGATGTCAGGGCTGCCATGATGTCGCCCCCCTTTGACCGCAGTCCTTTTGACGGTTACGCCTTTCGCGGGGAAGACACGGCGGGCGCGTCGCGGGAGCATCCGGTGACTTTAAGGATTACCGAGGAAATCCCGGCGGGAAAAGCTGCCGAGGTCGAAATCCTCCCCGGATATGCCGCCAAAATCCTCACCGGCGCGCCGATTCCGAAAGGCGCCAACGCCACCGTCAAATATGAGAATACGGAATTTACGCCGACCGAGGTGAAACTTTTTGAGCCTGTCGGCGCCAATACCGATGTGATATATGCCGGAGACGATATCAAGGCCGGTGCGCGCATCGCTGAAAAAGGAACGGTGATCACGGCGTCCCACCAGGGTATTCTGGCCGGTCAGGGCATATCCGAGGTGGTGGTTTACAGGAAACCAGTGATCAAGATCCTCAACACGGGATCGGAGCTCCTGGAAGTCGGTACGCCGCTCAGACCGGCGATGATCTACAACAGCAACGTCTATACCCTCAGCGGATACCTGAAGGATATGGGCGCCGAACCCCATAACGCCGGCATCGCGGTGGATGACCCGGACGTTATCGCCGCAGGAATAAGCGCCGCCCTCCGGTCGTCCGATATGGTCATAACAACGGGCGGTGCGTCGGTCGGCGATTATGACTGGGCCGTCACGTCGGCATCAATTCTGGGAGCGGATATCCTGTTCTGGAAGATCAACATGAAGCCCGGCGGATCAATGATGGCCGCCGTCAAAGACGGCAAGATGATACTCGGGCTCAGCGGCAACCCCGGCGCCGCCGTTCTCGGGCTTTTCAGGATCGCACGGCCCTATATCAGGAAGCTGTGCGGGAGGACGGATTTGAATCCCTACGCCATCGATGTGTTTTTAAAAGAGCCGCTGAAGAAATCGAGCCCAAAACGGCGTCTGCTGCGGGGCCGGCTTGAATATTCGGGCGGAAAAGCATATTTTGCGGAAAATGAGGGACAGGGGAACGGAACCGTTTATTCACTTCTTGGCTGTGATTTGCTTGGAGAAATAGAGGCGGGGAGCCCGCCGCTGCCGGAAGGCACGATGATCAAGGCCTACCGCATTTAAACAGAAATAAAAATAGAGTCCCGGGGCGAACAGCCGGGACAGGAAGCGTAGTTGGATTCTGTATGAAAGATGATTTTGGGAGAGATATTTATTACCTCAGGCTGTCGGTAACGGATCTGTGCAATCTCCGCTGCGTTTACTGCATGCCCGAGGAAGGCGTTGGCAAGCGCTGCCACAGCGACATTCTGTCCGTGGAGGAGATCGAAGAGATCGTCCGCGCAGCCGTGGACTGCGGCATCAGGAAGATCCGCGTCACGGGAGGGGAGCCGCTGGTCCGGAAGGGCATCATTGAGATCTGCAGGCGGATTGCGGCAATCCCGGATGTTCAGGAGCTGTGTATCACGACAAACGGCACTCTGCTGCCCCAGTATGCGTCACAGCTCAGGGAAGCGGGCGTTTCAAGGCTCAATATCAGCTTGGACACGCTGGACGGGGATAAGTATACAACCATCACCCGGGGCGGGAGTTTGAAGGATATTCTGGTGGGCATTGACGCGGCTCTTGAAGCGGGCTTCGACAACATAAAAATCAATACAGTTCTGATGGGCGGCGTCAATGACGCGGAGATCCCGGCGATGGTGGCGCTGACAAGGAAAAATATCAATGTCCGCTTTATCGAGCTCATGCCTATCGGCGAATGCGCCGGCTGGAGCAAGGACCGGTTTATCAGCAACTCAAAAGTACTGGAAATGGCGCCGGAGTTATCCGAGGTGGGCTCTTCGGGTGTCGCGAGGCTGTACCGTCTGCCGGGCGCAGACGGTACTGTCGGGCTCATCAGCCCGATCAGCTCTCATTTCTGCCCCACCTGCAACCGTATCCGGGTGACATCCGACGGGAAGCTCAAGCCATGCCTGCACTCCTCCGACGAGGTCAACCTGAGGGGCCTTCACGGGCAGGCGCTCGTCGATACGATCAGAAACGCCGTCAGGATCAAGCCGAAACAGCATCACCTGGACGAGGATTCCCGGAGCGGGAGTATCAGGAATATGAATGAAATCGGGGGTTGAAATATGGGACTGACACATTTCAACGATCAGGGCCGTGCGAAAATGGTTGATGTGAGCAGCAAGGACATCACGCTGCGCACCGCTGTCGCCGGCGGTACCGTCAATGTGAACGCGGAGACCTTTAGCCTTATTGAAACCGGGCGGATGAAGAAGGGTGATGTCCTTTCTGTTGCGCAGGTGGCCGGCATCATGGCCGCAAAAAGAAACTCGGACCTGATACCGATGTGCCACCCAATTGCGATTACCGGCGTCGACATTTCGTTTGAGCTCGACAGCGAACGGCATATGATTCATATCTACGCTGCCGTGCGCTGCAAGGGCGAGACTGGCGTCGAGATGGAAGCGCTCACGGCGGTATCTGTCACCGCGCTCACCATCTACGATATGTGCAAGGCGGTGCAGAAGGATATTGTTATCGATAATATCCGTCTGATCCGCAAGAGCGGCGGGAAAAGCGGAGATTATCATAAGCAAGGAGAGACTGTGTAATGGCTGTTGTAACTGCGGTATGTACCAGCGAGAAAAAGGGTGTACAGAAACGCGCCGTACCGGAAATTACGGTAAAAATGAATCTTGGCATTGAGGGAGACGCTCACGCGGGGGACTGGCATCGGCAGATCAGCCTTCTCGGGGAGGAGAGCGTCGATAAGGTCCGGCCGCACTTTCCCAATCTGAAGGCCGGTGCTTTCGCCGAAAACATTCTGACGAAGGGCATCACCCTATACGAGCTTCCCGTCGGGACGAAGCTGCGTGTGGGCGGGGCGCTTCTTGAGGTCACGCAGATCGGCAAGGAGTGCCACACGGGCTGCGCAATTAAAATCGTCACCGGCGACTGCGTCATGCCGAGAGAAGGTATTTTCGCGATTGTGCTGGAAGAAGGGGCAATAAAGGCCGGCGATTCCATAGAGGTTATATGAGAAAGATACGTGTTGAAGACGCCGTCGGCGAGACGCTTTGCCATGACATGACGGGCATTTCCTCTGAGGGTATCAAAGGCGTCATGTTCAAGCGCGGCCATGTGATAACGGAAACTGACATCCCGGCGCTGCTCAATATCGGTAAAGTCCATATCTTTGTCTGGGAGCCGGACGCCGACGAAGTCCATGAGGACGACGCGGCTCTTGAGCTGGCCGAAGTCATCTGCGGCGACAACGTTGTTTATGACAAAAAACCGTCCGAGGGGAAAATCCAGCTCAGCTCGGCTGTCGACGGACTGTTCCGGATCAACCGGGAGGCGCTCAGGAAAATCAACAGCGTGCCCGACTATACCGTCGCCTGTCTTCCCAATTATACCAGGGTTACAAAAAACCAAAAGCTGTGCGGCCTCCGGATCGTTCCGCTGGTGACAAAACGGAAAAATGTGGGCGCGGCGGTCGAAATCGCCAAAGAGAATCATCCCGTATTCGAGGTCCTGCCCTTCAAAGCCTTGCAATGCGGCGTAATCATCACAGGCAGCGAGGTCTACTACGGACGCATTCAGGATAAATTCGAGCCGGTGATGCGGAAGAAGCTCCACAGCTTCGGCGCGGAGCTTTTGGGTGTTACCAAGTGCCCCGACGACCTGGACATGCTCCTTGGCGCTATCAACAGCTTTAAAATTCAGGGCGCAGAGCTGATCCTGCTCACGGGAGGCATGTCGGTGGACCCGGATGACCTGACGCCGTCAGCCATACGCCAAAGCGGCGCCGAAATCATCACGCAGGGAGTTCCGATGCAGCCCGGCAATATGCTGACAATGGCATATCTCGGCGATATGATGCTCGTCGGTGTGCCGGGGGCGTCCATGCATTCCCCCATAACGAGCCTGGATGTGTTTCTGCCCCGCATATTTGCGGGTCTTAAGATTACAAAGGAAGAGATACCCGGGTACGGCGAGGGCGGCCTGTGCATGGGCTGCACGGAATGCCGCTATCCCATCTGCTATTTCGGGCGAAGCTCTAATTAAGTGAGGTGTGACAAATGTATACAGCCGCGGTCATTACTGTCAGCGATAAAGGCGCCCAGGGCCTGAGAGAGGATACGGGCGGCCCCCTTGTCTCCAGCATGCTGAAGGAGGCGGGGTATGAGGTCGTTTATACCGTCGTCGTCCCCGATGAGCAGCCGGAGATCGAGAAGGCGCTTTGTTATTGTGCCGACAAACTGGACATCGCCCTCGCCGTTACAACGGGTGGTACGGGCTTTTCACCCCGCGACGTGACGCCGGAGGCCACCGTCGCCGTCTGCCAGCGCATGACGCCGGGCATCCCCGAGGCGATGCGCTTTGAGAGCCTGAAAATCACAAACCGCGCCATGCTCACGCGCCAGCAGGCCGGTATCCGCGGCCGGACGCTCATCATCAACCTGCCCGGCAGCCCCAAGGCGATCCGCGAAAATTTCGCCGTATGCCTCCCCGCGCTGGACCACGGGCTGGAAATGCTGAGAAATAAAAAAGGGGACTGCGCGCCGACGTGATTCTAAGCCTCCCTTTTCAAGGGAGGTGGCGCGGCAGTGCCGCGGCGGAGGATTTCTGCCGGGGCAAAAGAAGATTGAAATATTCAGGTTTTGCAGAGCATATATTCGCTCTGCTTATTTTTTGCTGTAGGAATTGTTTTAAGCCTAAAGCTTATAATAATAATCGAGGTGACACGATGAAAAACAAGCACGACCGTGAGGTTGAAAACAAGAAAATCATTCAGCTGGGCGTCAGGACGGAGCCCAGCTCCAACGCGGACAATCAAAATCACAATCAAAACCACAATACAAGAAAAGCGTCCATGGGACCGAATACAAAAAGATAAGGCGGGGAAATAAATATGAGCAGCGGAAATAAAAAACACACGAAAAAAAGCGATAAGCAGAACGACGGAAAATTTGGTTCCAGAAACATCAAGCACGACCCGAATGCCGAGAGCGCAAGAGCGGTTTTTGGACTGAAAAACGATGAAAACAATAAGTAGGGCGGATAAGGATGAGACCGCTTGTTTGTTTACGCAGATAGAAGAGCGGCTTCTCGGCGACAGCGTGCCGTCCGCCGCGCTGAGGGATATGCTGAAAGCGCAGTGTTTTGAAAGTTACCCGTTTTCCATGCTCAAAGAGCTGGAGCCGACGCCGCAGTCGCCGGTGCATCACCCGGAGGGAAACGTCTGGAATCACACGCTCATGGTCGTTGACGAGGCGGCAAGGCGCAGGCAGGAGAGCAGTGACCCCAGGGCATTCATGTGGGCTGCGCTGCTGCACGACATCGGGAAGCCGGCGACCACAAGGAGCCGCAAGGGCAGAATCACGGCATATGATCACGACAAGGTGGGAGCGGAGCTGACGGAGGAATTCCTGTCAGCCGTTACGGATGACAAACAGCTGATTGACAAGGTCGTTCAGCTCGTCAAATATCACATGCAGATATTATATGTCATCAATAAGCTGCCTTTTAAGGACATCGGCGGAATGAAACGCCATTCCGATATCAAAGAGGTCGCTCTCCTGTGCCTATGTGACAGGCTGGGAAGGCACGGCGCCGACCGGAAAAAAGAAGAAGAACAGGTCAGAATGTTTGTCACTCTGTGTGAAAACGAATAAATCAAAGGAGATTTCTATGGCCAAAGCAGGTATGAGAAGACCGGACCCCTCGGAGCCTCACGGGACAGAAAGCAACAAAATAACCCATTTTCCAAAAAATCAGGTCAAGCCCGTCGACGAACTGCAGGGAAAAGCAAAGCACACGAAGGAAAAGGCAAACCCAATTCTCTATAAAAACTCTGACGGCTCATACCGTTCTGTGTGAGCGCCGAAAGGAGCGTGAGGCAATGAAAGCAAGCGCATATTTTACGATTGACGATCTTGGCGGAAAACATGGGATCAACGAGCTTAAACGCGGACTGGACACGCTGCGCGGCGTTCTGTCGGTGAGCGTCAGCGAAAAAACAAACAGCGTTGCCGTCGATTACGACACGACAGGTGAAAGCTGCGAGGCCATCCAAAAGAAAATCACGGACCTGGGATACGGGGTTGCAGATGTCAGACTTGACCGGCATGTGATGTGAGGAGCTTTGGCTTTAATCGGCAGTATATCGGATGCATATTGTAAAATACTAATGTCGAAAAGAAGTGTAAACTTTTCGGAGGTAAAGAAAATGAGCAGAAGAGATATCAGCGAAAAACTTAAAAAGCTGAAAATGGAGACAGCGCAGGAAATCGGTATGCTCCAATACGTCAAGGAAAACAACGACCATTATAAGGGTGAAGTCCCCTCAAAAATAAACGGCGCGCAGGGCGGCCCGATCGGCGGCTATATGGTAAAGAAAATGATCCAGGCCGAAGAAAATAAAATGACGGGAATGTAGACGATGGAGAATACCAATATAGAACGGGACGATGTGAAGGAATACCATCCCAAGAAAAGAGACGGGACAAAAACGAGCGTCCGTTTTAGTGACAATTATAACGTTTCGCCCGAGGCCTCAAATAAACTCATGAACAAGGACGAGTATTTCGGCGGTGATGGTGTCGCGAATATCGACAGCGGCGTCATGATGTCCACCTCGGAGATCATCGATTTCGGAGAAGCCACCGACTCCTGGACGAACCGGCACTGAATAACTTAAACAAAAAGACGGGTTTTCGAATTAAGAAAATCCGTCTTTTGC
>JAAYBH010000042.1 GCA_012718935.1 Clostridiales bacterium | reverse complement strand
GCGTTTCCGAGCGTCGGCGCGACGGAAAATACGATGCTGGCTGCGGCAAAATGCAGCGGAACAACAATTATCACAAATGCTGCATGTGAGCCGGAAATATCAGATCTTCAGAGCTATATGAAGCGCCTCGGGATTAGAGTTCACGGCGCCGGCACCTCCACCATTACGATCGATGGCTGCGGGCAGAAGGGCAGCACCGAGCATTGGGTCATTCCGGATCGTATCGTTGCAGCCACGTATCTCGCCTGTGCGGCATCATCCGGCGGAGCAATCGAACTGACAGGGGTGTGCCCCGAACATCTGATAACCATATCGGAAACCCTTTCGGAAATGGGCTGTGACATCAGGACGGGCAGCGATACGATGACGATCAGTGCTGAGAAGCCGAGGAAAGCCGTGAAGCCGATCATTACAAAACCATACCCGGGCTTTCCGACGGACGCGCAGCCGCCCATCATGGCAGCAAGCCTGATGGCGGAAGGGACGACAGTTTTTGTCGAAAACATTTTCGAAAACAGGTACCGCCATGTGGCCGAGCTCAGGCGAATGGGCGCCGATATCAAAACGGAAGGGCGGGTAGCCATTATCAGCGGCGTGAAAAAGCTTCACGGCGCGCCTATCACCGCAACCGACCTGCGCGGCGGGGCTTCACTGATCGTAGCGGCGCTGGGTGCGGAGGGAATCACTGAAATATCGGGTGTTGCCCATATCGACAGGGGATATGATAATATAGTGAGTATGTTGGAAACCCTGGGGGCGGATATATTCAGATTTGACTGAAGGATTTGCATCAAGGTCACTAAAGAGAAGGAGGTGCGGTATGGCTGAAGAAAAAAGTGCAAAACGCCGCAGGCGCGGCGCGGTTTTCTATACGCCGATTGCCGCGCTTCTGATCATTATTATCCTGATTTTCGGAATCAGCGTTTTTTTCCGCATAGCCGCTATCGAAGTGACGGGCGCCGGAAAGTACACAGTGGAACAGATAATATCCGTATCAGGCATTAAAGAGGGTGACAATCTCATCTTTGTCGATGCGAAAGCTGCTGAACAGAAGATCGGCCTGAATCTGCCATACCTCAATGAGGTCGTCATAGAAAAAATCATACCCGACAGGGTCGTCATCAATGTGACGGAGAGCAAGTCGATCGCCGTTCTCAGCTATGGCGGGAGCTGGTGGATCATCGATCAAAAAGCCAGGGTTCTTGAAAAGGCAGGCGATGAGGATGCCGCGGGAAAAATGACAATCAACGGCATTGAGCCAGTATCTCTTGTAGAAGGCCGGGTGATCATTGTCGACAAAAAAAACGAAACCCAGCTGAAGTATCTGATTGACGTCCTCGGCGCCATATACAGCGCCGGTTTGTCGGAACAGGTAGGGGCCCTTGATATATCAAATATCAGCAACATCAGCTTTACTCTTTCCGACCGGTTCACAGTGGTGCTGGGCAGCGGACAGGATGCCGACTATAAGGTCGCCATGCTGCTCAATGTCATACCAAAGCTGGCGCCTGACGAAAACGGGAAAATTGACCTGACAAGAGAAGGTAAACCGCATTTTATTCCTTCCTGACAGATAATTGGTGAAATAACTGGCAAATAACACAAAAATTATTATTTTTAATTATGTGAACTATTGACCTGAATCAAAAATAGTTATAAAATGATCAATATTATTGATATAAATTATAAAATCGCTAACTATCGGTAATTATTCTGGAAATGCTATACCATAAACGAAGCTTATTATCTGCCAAAGAGTATCAGATACGGGAGGATTAGAAAATGTCGTTTTCACTCGAAAGTGGTCCGGATAATGTCGTTGTGATTAAAGTTGCCGGAATCGGCGGCGCGGGGAACAATGTTGTCAACAGGATGGTTCAGGCCGGAACACAGGGTGTTGAGTTTATTGCGATAAATACGGACAAGCCGGCTCTCGGCATATCCAATGCGGACCAGAAGATTCAGATTGGTGAGAAGCTGACGCATGGGCAGGGAGCTGGATCAAATCCCGATGTCGGGAAAAAGGCGGCGGAGGAGAGCCGCAACAATATTGCTAAGGCACTGGAAGACGCCGATATGGTGTTTATCGCCGGCGGTATGGGCGGCGGTACCGGTACGGGCGCGTCTCCCGTCGTTGCGGATATTGCCAGGGAGGCAGGCATACTTACAGTGGGTGTTATGACGAAACCGTTCAGCTTCGAAGGCAAACGCCGTATGCAGCAGGCGGAAGAGGGCATCAAAAGCCTTCTGGGTAAAGTCGATTCCCTGCTGATTATTCCGAATGACCGCCTGAAACACGCCACAGATCAGAAGCTGACCTTTGCCAACGCCTTTGCCATTGCCGACGATGTGCTGCGACAGGCCGTCGTCAGCATATCGGAGCTGATTAAAAATACCGGCTTTATTAATCTCGACTTCGCGGATGTCACGGCTATTATGAAAGACGCCGGCTATGCCCATATGGGTGTCGGACATGCCGCCGGAAAAAACAAAGCCGAGGACGCGGCGAAGCAGGCAGTTTCGAGCCCCCTTATGGAGACCTCTATTGACGGCGCCAGAGGCGTGCTTGTCAATATAACAGGTTCCTTGGATATCGGTCTCGAGGATGTTGAATCGGCTGCGAATCTCGTCCAGCAGGCGGCGCATCCGGATGCGAATATCATATTCGGCGCCACATTTGACGAAACGATGGACGACGAGATTCGCGTCACTGTTATAGCCACACGTTTTGAGGAAAAATCGAATGCGTTCAAATCGACGACGGCTGCGGAAAGGCCGGCCGCCCCGGCAGGTCTCTTTACCGAAGCAGTCGAAAAGAAGGAGGCGCAGGAACCGAAGCCCGCGCCGGAGCCGGTACAGGAGGAAGACCCCTTCGACACCATATTTAAAATTTTTAACTCAAAATAATGCCGGGTGTCAATAGGACAGCGGATTTCAGCTAAAAATAGGGACGGGCGGATTTGACTGCTCGTCCCGTGTTTATTGAAGAGGTGACATTATGGAAGGTGTAAAACGCACAGTGACCGGTATGTTCGATATCTTCAACAGACAACGTGTCACGCGAAGCGCTGCGGCGATGTCCTATTATATTACCATAACGATCTTTCCGCTTCTGATTGTCGTTTATGCCATTTTAAGCAGCCTGAACATCACGAATGAAAACTTGTATAAGGTCTGGGAAGATATTATACCGGCCGATGTCTTAAATGTCATTCTCGGTTACTTGCGCTATGTCGGCGGGAACGAATCCGGGCTGATGCTTTTTATCGGTATCACGGTCACGCTGTCCTCCTCGTCGACGGCATTCGGGACGCTTATGAAAATCATGGCGGATATTCAGGGCAAATCGAGATTCAAGGGCTTCTGGGCGGCGGTTTACAACATCATCATATCGATAGGCTTCCTGGCTGTCATTTACGCTTCCGCCCTTGTGATCGTCTCGGGTGAATGGCTCCTGAGCTTTCTGGAACAGCATTTAGGGCATGGGGTTCTTCTGGATTTGTGGCAATGGGTGCGGTTTGCTATCCTGTTTTTCCTGCTGCTGGTCATCATTTTTCTGATATATCAGGCCACGGCGCCGAAGGAAACAAAGAGAATCCACAGGCTGCCGGGCGCCCTGATCGCCTCGGTACTGCTTGTGGCCGTAAGCATTGTATTTTCGCGGCTGATCGGCCTGGCCGTCAACTACCCCATTGTATATGGCTCGCTAGCTTCCTTTATCATCTTGATGTTTTGGGTCTATATTTGCAGTATCATTCTCATTATGGGGAATGTTTTCAATATCGTCGTGTTCCATAAACATCCGTATGTAAGAAAAACACGGCGAAAACTAAAATGACGGAGTTGGTTTCAATTGGCGGATTATCTTGCACTCAGGCTTTCTGAGGATGAAATCCGGAATATCTCCGCGCTGGGGCTGGCGCATATCGGCGACGCCGTCTATGAGCTGATGGTCAGGTCGTGGCTCGTCATGAGCGGCAGGGCAACGGCAAAGGGGCTGCACAAGGCCGCCGTCGGATACGTCTCCGCGCCTGCGCAGGCCAGAGCGGCATCAAAGCTCATGGCGCAGCTGACAGACGAGGAACAGGCCGTCTTCCGGCGCGGGCGCAATACGCGGGTCAACTCCGTGCCGCGCAATGCGTCATTGGAGGAGTATCATACCTCGACGGCATTCGAGGCACTCTTCGGGTACTTATATGTCAAAGGTGAAATCGGCAGAATCAACGAGCTGTTTGATATGATTGTCATAGAATGAGCCGTCGTAAAGATGTAAATATGACGTGGGGAGGACGGCCAATGGCCGTCCCTACAGTAAACGACTTATTATAACGTAGGGACGCGCATTGCGCGTCCTGGTCCGCGTTGCGCCGCACAAATAACACTGAAAGGACATTCCTATGCCGCTTGACGCGATTTTTCTGACGGCTTTGAGAAACGAGCTGGCCGGTCAGATCATTGGCTTAAAAATCGATAAAATCCAGCAGCCGGAGCAGGACCAGATCATTTTGTCCCTCCGGGGGGTTGGGGCGGCTTCCCGCCTTTTGATATCGGCGGGCACGGGGGACGCGCGGGCGCACCTTACGGTCGCCGCTTTTGAAAATCCTCAGAACCCGCCAATGTTCTGCATGCTGCTGCGCAAGCATCTAACCGGAGCAAAAATAAAGTCTGTCACGCAGCCGCCGCTGGAGAGGGCGCTTGATTTTTGTCTTGACTGCTTTGATGCCCTTGGAGAGCCCTGCGAAAAGCACCTGATCGTCGAGCTGCTGGGCCGGTATTCAAACATTATTCTGACGTCGCAGGACGGTTTGATTATCGATTGCCTCCGGCGCGTGGATACGCTGATGTCCGAGCTCCGGCAGGTCCTGCCGGGTCTATATTACCGGCTGCCGCCGGCTCAGGACAAGCGCGACCCGCTTCATATCACACAGAAGGAGTTTTCGGCGCTTTTGAAGGGCTCCGGGACCGGCAGGACGGCCGATCAATGGCTGCTTGATACGTTTAACGGCTTTTCGCCGCTTATCTGCAGGGAGCTCATATTCAGGGCGTACGGGGATACGGAAACGTGCATGGCGGAGGTTCTGTCAAAGGACGTCGGCGCCGCGCTTTTTGATGCCTTCACAACCCTCGCTGAAGATGTCAGCGCAGGAAAGCTCGGAGCTTACATGCTCCTGGACGATAACGATAAGCCGCGGGATTTTTCCTATACGCCGATTCATCAGTACGGCAGCCTGCTTCGGCTGGAGTGCGCCGACAGCTTTTCAACGCTGCTGGACGCATTCTATACACGGCGCGGGGCGGCTGAACGCATGCGCCAGCGGTCGCAGGCGCTGACAAAAACCATAAAAAACGCCCACGACCGCGTCCTTCGAAAGCTGGAAATCCAGCGTGAGGAGCTGAAAAAGACGTTGAGGCGCGAGCGATTGCGGGAAATAGGCGATATGATTACCGCCAATATGCATGCGATCAAAAAGGGTACAGCCGTTTTCAGGACAGTCGATTATTACGCCGAAGACGGACAGGAGATTGATATCCGACTCGACCCTCTGAAGACGCCGCAGCAGAACGCAGCGAAATACTACAAAGACTATTCGAAGGCCAAGACTGCCGAAACGGCTTTGAAAGGGCAGATCGTGCTGGGTGAAGGTGAGCTGGATTATCTGAAAAGCGTCCTTGACGAGATATCACGCGCCGAAAGCGAACGCGACCTTGTTGAAATACGGCAGGAGCTTACGGCTACGGGCTACGTCAGGACGCAGAAAACAACCAAGAGGGAGAAGCCGACGCAGTCACAGCCGGCGCGTTTTCAATCGAGTACAGGCAATATAATTCATGTCGGCAGAAACAACATCCAGAACGAGACGCTGACCCATAAGACGGCTTTTAAAACCGACATCTGGCTGCACGCGCAGAAAATACCCGGCTCTCACGTCATCATCTCAACAAACGGGCAAGGACCCGACAGCGAGACGCTTAATGAAGCGGCGGCCCTGGCGGCTTACTATTCGCAGGCGAGGGAAAGTAAAAAAATCCCTGTGGACTATACGCTCGTCAAACACGTAAAAAAAATCTCCGGCGGCCGGCCGGGCATGGTGACATATACGGATTATAAGACGATTATTGCCGAGCCGAGCGAGGAGCTTGTGAAACGGCTGAAAGGGAAGTGAGGAAAATGATCAGTCACAAAGGAACTCAGGAGATTAAAACAGAACGGCTGCTGCTGCGGAAAATAGTGCCGGAGGACGCGGAGGCGGTTTACAAGCAGGGCTTACCGTTGGGACGGCCACTGGCCGTCCTGTTTTGTCGGCGTCACGCGGCACAGTAGCGGACGACTAATAGTCGTCCCTACATATAGTCATGAGGTTCGTTGTTGGGACTGCTAAGCAGATGATGCGGGCGGGTAACGTGCTGCCAGTCCTGTTTCATACTATATACTGATCAAACGAACTCAGGAGATATCAGTATCATGAATGCGATGAAATGCAGTCGTTTAGCCTCTGCACATACGGCGTGTCCGCCTTCTTACATACGAATCCTCAACGTATACCCCTGTTACCCTGCCGTCGATGTTTTCGTCAACGGAAACCTTATAGCAAATAATCTGGCGTATAAGCAGTTCGCCGGCTACTTTACCGTGGCGCCCTGCACATATCATATCAAAGTCATCTCCTCCGGTAATAAAAAGGAATGTCTGATTGCCGAAGCGTGCATTCAAATCTGTCCGAAAAGCGCCATGACCATCGCCGTTGTCGGCGGCTGCGCCGCTGTGCTTGGGATTGCGGAGGAGTATAACCCCTGCCGCCGCATGCGCAACCGGTGCAAGGCGTATGTCCGGTTTGTGAACCTGTCGGCAAATTCACCGTCGCTGGACGTGGCGATTACAGGCGGGGTACGGTTATTTGAGAATGTGCCTTACACCGCGCACACCCGTTATGTACCCATCGACCCCGGCACATATGAGATGCAGCTGAAGCCCGCCGGTTCGAACCAGCAGGGTATCGCCACGCAGCCGATTGAGTTGATGCAGTGTACGGCCGCGACGGTCTACGCCGTCGGGAATGCGGTTGGCGAGCCGCCGCTGGAGGCAATTACATCGGTGGACGGGGGATTCTAGCGGGGGTTAAAGAGTTCTCGGACGGGCAATGGATTCCCGCCTTCGCGGGAATGACAAAGGAGAGATGGTATGGCTCCCT
>JAAYBH010000351.1 GCA_012718935.1 Clostridiales bacterium | reverse complement strand
ATTTGTCCGCGTTTTTGAGGACGAGGCCAAAAAGCTCGGTAAAATCCGCTTCCTTGCCCAGGGGACGATTTACCCCGACGTCATCGAATCAGGCGTCAACTCCGCCGTTATAAAAAGCCACCACAACGTGGGCGGCCTGCCGGCGGACATGGGCTTCAAGGAACTCGTGGAGCCCCTGCGCGGGTTATTCAAGGACGAGGTGCGCGCGTTGGGACGCCAGCTTGGCCTGCCGAAAGACCTCCTCGAGCGGCAGCCGTTTCCCGGCCCCGGCCTCGCCGTTCGCGTCATCGGCGAGATTACAAAAGAAAAGCTGGACATGCTCCGCGACGCGGACGCCATCTTCCGCCAGGAGATGAAGCGTTCCCGGCAAAAAGCCGACCAGTATTTTGCCGTCCTAACCGACACCCGCACCGTGGGCGTCATGGGCGACTTCCGCACCCACGGCTGGACAGTGGCCCTCCGCGCCGTCAAGACCACCGATTTCATGACCTGCCAGGTCGTCCCCATCCCCCACGACCTCCTCACCCGCACCGCCGCAAGAATCGTCAACGAGGTCCGCGGCATCTCCCGCGTCGTCTACGACATCACCGGCAAGCCCCCCGCGACAATAGAATGGGAATAGTGTCAACACCCCGCGGACCCTTGCAGCACAAGGATTTGCGGGGATTTTTTATGCTCATTGGCCACGTTTTGGCCACGTTCCGGCAGCAGCCTGAAGGGAGTATAAGCCGAGGATACCGGCAATTGAAACGTCTGGTACAGATAAAGCATACCTGCCAAACGGGGTAATGAAAAAATCCCAAAATAGTAATTAAACTGCAGGAAAATGTTACGATAAATACTGTATAATTACTAAATTAGACGGATGTGGTATTTGTGCCGTACGATACATACCGACGTTCCCTGTCCCGGGCGCTGGCGGCGCTGCTCCCGGAGGGGGCGGAAATCAGCGATTCAGTACTGCTGAAAGCCTTCGCGACATTCTCCATGATTAAGGCGCGCAGCCCTTCGGATATGGCTGCGGACTATCAAAAAATCGTGTCCGGCGCCGGGCTTGATGCGGTGACGGACTATGTGGCCCTGAGGGGGCTCAGCGCTGACGGCCGCTTGTTTGCGGAGGCGCATGAGCTGTTTACCGGCTTATCTCATGACAGGTTTCTGCGATTTGCCGTGCCGGACTTTGCCTGCAATCCCGTAGCGGCGATATATATCATTGAAAGATATACGCCGGGAACCCGGGATACAGTGTTTCATATTTTAGCCGTCAAGCATGTCGCAGACATCGCGCAAAACGGGCCGGCGCCGCGGAAACGTGAGCTGAAAGCACAGCTCTGGTCGATATATACATCGGAGTTTCCATCTAACGGGACGACTCTGAAGCGGGACGATTTTCTTGAGCTGTACCAGGCCATAAATTACTACCCCCTGAGCGTTCAGGAAAGCAGCATTAACAACACAGCTATGAAGGCCGTAACCGCATGGAAAAATATCGGCGAGCCGGTTGAGCGGCAGCTGGAATACGCGGCGCTGTTTTACCTCGAAAATCAACAGCCCGGCGAGCTTGAACAGCGATATCTCGCCGCCGGGGAGGACGGCGGCAGCGAAAAACGAAGAGCTGTTTTTACTGATGCCTTAAAAATCCTGGGAAGGGTTTATCCGGTTGATTTCCTGTGCGCAGCGGTATTTAACGAAAAATATAACGATATCGCTTTGGAAAACGGGCTTGTATACACACAGTTTACATCAGGACTCTTTCCGGAATCCGAAGGCTGCAGGGTCCTGATATACAGCCCGACGCCGTTTTTCATCCGCAAGTGGCTTTTAGACCCGGCGCTGAGAACGGTGGATACGACCTTTCTTGTTGAGGATACCAGCAGCCGCGACCTGCTGCGGTACAATTATCAAAGCAAAGAATACGGTACCGGCGTAAACAATAACGTTACCTTTGAAGTCAAAGACAAGTGGGAGAAGAGAATCAGAGAGGAAGGGCGGCTGGACTGCAGCCTGATCCTGTATTTTGCGACGCATTCCCCGGCAGGGCAGCAGGACGAATCGATCCGGCTGTGGAAGCGATATGCGGATAAGGAACTGGCATTCTGTCTCCTGGCCGGGACCGGCGAGCTGGAGGACGCATCGTCCCCATTATCCAGGGAGCTTTATGACACCCGCATAAAAATTGACGCCATCTGCCTGCTGCCGCAAGGAATCAACCGCAGCACGATTCCCCGGCGCAAGCTGTTGATTCGCTGCACAATGGAGCCCAGGGACGCCGTATCCGGGGGCACGGCGGCAGACGGGGATTATATAACGGAATTGT
>JAAYBH010000041.1 GCA_012718935.1 Clostridiales bacterium | reverse complement strand
TTTTAACAATCTTATTATAGTTCTTTAATTTTAATTTGTATATGCGCATTTTACAAAAATTCAAAAAATTTTACTATTACATTTGTACAATAGCGATGATTGGAAAGTTGAACCGGGCGCTCTTATGCCATGGCCTTTTCCTTCTTCGGCTTCTTTTTTGCACCGGGCTCCTTATCGTTCTCCGGCTGTCCCTTGGCCTTTTCAACGCTGGCTTTCAAAGCATCCATGAGGTTAATGACGTTGCCCGCGCCCTCCTGTTTCGGCGCGGTGACCTCCCGGCCGGCGATCTTTGTTTCAATCAGGGCCCGCAGCTTCACCTGATATTCGTCGCGGTATTCCTCCGGATTGAAAGGCGTGTCCATGGCATTTATCAGGAGCCTCGCCATATCCATCTCGGCCTTCTGGGGCTCCGTTTTGGGATAGGTTTTCGGCAGGTCCTTCACTTCATCCTGAAAAAACATGGTGGAGATCAGGACACCCTCCTCCCTGGGGATGATCGCCATCAGCGTGTCCCTGGTCCCGATAATCGTTTTGCCGATGGCGACCTTCTGCTCCTCCATCAGCGCCGATCTTAAAAGCTCGAAGGCTTTTTCCCCGCCGGGTTCCGGGACGGCCATATACGTCTTTTCATAATAGACGGGTGAAATTTCATTGAGCCTGACGAAATGCAGGATCTGGATTGCCTTTTCCTTTTCCGTCTTGATTTTCTCAATCTCGTCGTCGGTGATGACCACATACCGGTCCTTGTCATACTCGTAACCCTTCACAATGTCGCCGGACGCCAGCTCCTTGCCGCAGTGGGCGCATGTTTTTTTATACCGGACCCGCTCGCTGTCCTCCTTATGGAGCTGGTTTAAACGGATATCGTTGTCCTGGGTCGCCGTGTACATGGCGATCGGGATCGCCACAAGGCCGAAGGATATGACGGATTTGTGCGCAACAGCCATCAGAATCTTCCTTTTACACAGATTTTCTCATCATTAACATTCCGCCCGGGGCTGATATTATACAAAAAACCGCATCAACAAGGGGCTATGGCAATTAAGTCTGCCATAGCCCCTTGAGGCGTTTCGCGCTCAGTCGCGCGTATCAATCGCTTTGATAATTTTAACGGTTAATCTCTGCTCTTCGTATGTGATGTCCGCCCGTTCTATCACGGCGCCCAGCAGGTGATAGGCGTCCGCATCGCCGCTGTCAGGCCCTAAAAGCTGATCGTAATAATCGGCCAGCTCCGGCTGGCAGCCTTCCTGCAAGCCTCTTTTGAACTTCTCCAGATCGGAGGGCGCGGCCGGTGTGAAACCGTTCACTTCAATTTCGTATTCTTCCTTCCGCTGTTTCAGACTCACGTTGATCTCATGGATACGGCTGCGCCAAAAATAACCGACCAGTACGGACAGCAGCCGCAGCGCCTGGGGCTCATTCATCCTCCGTCGTCACCGCCTTGTCTTTTATCTTTATTTTTTTGATTTCATTCAGGACGGGAACCAGCGCCGCCGCCACGAACCCGCCTGAAAAGCCGTTGTTATAGAGGTTCATGCCGGCATGCAGATAGCTGATATTCATTGTCATGGTCATATGGAGCGCGCCGGCAATCACACCCGCCGCAGGGCCGTAATATCCGCTGACCGGCGCCAGCGTCGTCCCGAACAGGGCCGCCAGCAACGCGGGGGTTGACAAAAGCTCATCTTTATTGAACAGCCCCACCAGGAAGATGCCCAACAATACGGGTATCACATTCTTAATATGCTTGCCAAAAGCGCCGAAGCCTATGACGGTGAGAATACCGCCGAGCACCGGCCCGTTAAACTCACCGCCCACAACAAGGACATAAGACGCCGCCGTTATGCCCAGTATCGCCATATTCATCAGCGTTGCCCCGAAGCCCGACACGGACAGGAAATCCGAAGCCAGCCTCCCCGGCTGCCCGATGATTCGGCCGAGGCCTTGAAAGCGCCACCGATTGCACGCCAGGCCAAAAAGGAACATGAGAAGAAGCATCGGATAAAGCACAAGAATAACCGTTGGATTATTGCCGCCGGACAGAAGCAAAACGGCATCCACCTCAACGCCGAAGCTCCGCAGGATGCCGACAAAAAACGTGCCGATGATGCCGCACGTAAAGCCGATATTATAAAGATTGAAGCCCTGATGAAACCGGAGAAAAGCAGCTGCCAGGACAGGCAGCACAAACCCGGTGACAAAACCCGCGCCGATACCCAGGGCGAGCCCCGCCGGCAGCGGCAGATTCAGGTTAAACGAGAACTCGCTGACCAGCGGGCCGAGGGCGGTCCCGAACAGCGCTGGGAGCAGCTGATGCCTGAAGGAAGAGCGGATCACCCTGCCGTAGCACCATACGCCGAGTATGATCGGCAGCGAGTTGTACAGATTCTTCCCGAACAGGGAGAACCCCGTTACGGTAAAGACGGCCGCAATCAGCGGTCCCGTGATCTTCGTCCGGCTCGCCGCAACCATTCCGATGCTCAAAAGCGTCATAACGGACGCGTTCAAAAGAGCCGCGCTAACGCCGGCCAGCGCAAAATAATCCGTCAGCAGGTTGGCCGGGGAGCTGAGAATGACAAGGCTGCCCTTTAAGAGTCCGGCCGGTCTTTCGAAAATGAACGCCAGTATCATCAAAATAAACGCAAAGCCGAGAAGAAACACATACTTGAGCCTTTCCGAAGTCTCAGGATATGCCTCTTCCCCCGCATTCAACTCTCGGCCGGTCAGGAACAGGGGCAAGCCAATCACCGCCTTATTAATTTAGTACGAACACATCATCTCGAATCGGTTATAATTTATTATTAATACCTAAAGCAATTATAACAAAGACCCCACGCATTGGTAAAGCCTTTTATGCAGTAAATATTACTTCATGCGCTTGCTCTGCAGCACCATATCGGCTTTGCGGGCAAAATGACGGAGCTTGTATAATATCCTGCCGCGATTATAAAGGGCATGGATTTTATTCTGATGATTCAGCGGGTCGGCGGCCAATGCGGCCGCTTTTTTCCGCAGCGGTCCGAACTGCTGGCAATAGATCAACTCGTAGATCAGCTGGCTCATGGCCTCGTTGTCGCGTTTCCAATACGCCCCGAACTGCTCGGTCATGGGCGCGTACATGATTTTATCCAGCTCCCCCTCCGTCAAAATGCCGTTTTCCACTGCCAGCGGCACGATATCCGTTCCGGGCAGGAAGTTAAGGCCGTGCAACTGCAGCTCGAAGGGCGTCGGAAAGTGCTTGAGGAGTTCAAAGGTCTCCAGCAGGTCCCCGTCGGATTCAAAGGGATGCTGCAGCATGAAATCATACGAAATCCACCGTACGCCGGATTCCTTCAGTAGTCTCGCCGCTCTGATGATATCCTCCTGCTTTTCATACCTGTGGAAGACATCCTTCCGGATATGGGCCGAGCCGGACTGAATCCCCATTGTAACCTCCCGGAGTCCGACTGCGACGAGCTTCTTCAATACATCCGCGCTCACCATCTGGGGGTGGGACCAGATCGCAAACGGCAGGTGGATATGCTTTTTGTACTCGGCGGCAAACTCCTCGATCCAGCCGGGCACGTTCGGAAATATCTCGTCGTAGAAGTGGACATAGACGAGGCGCTTCAGCTCTTTTTTGGCGATGATCAGCTCATCGATGACGCTTTTGACTGAGCGCGACCGTACCGGCGGCGTCCCCTTGGGCAGAAGGCGCCTCAGGTTGACGCAGCAGCAATAGGAGCAGGTAAAGGGGCAGCCCCGGGAGGCGATCACCTCATAGCTCATGGTATACCGCTGGGGGTCGCCCTCTGTGAGCGTATCGTTCCCGATATAACAGGCGCTTCTGCTGATTATTGCCGGGAGTCCGTACCGGTCGATATCAGCTTGCAGGGCTCCGATATCGTTGATGACATTCCCCTCTTCCGCTCTGTAGCATAAGGAAGGGATATCGTCATAACCGCTTTTTTGATAAACAGCCTCCGCCAGGCGGCACAGAGGCTCTTCCCCGTCGGAGCGGATCACGAATTCAACGCCCCCGTCAAGGAAGCGCCCGGGGAACATGGTGGCGTATGCCCCGCCGCAGACGACAGGGATATCAAAGGAGGCTTTGATTGTCTCAATAACCAGGTCCACCGTTTCAAGATACATGGAGCTCATTACGGAGAGACCGATCAGCAAGGGCTTTTTCGCCGCGATGCGCTCCCTCAGGAGTTTCAGCTCCGTTTGAGTCGTCACAGCTGGATTCTGGCTGTTGAAGCCCTTGTAATAGACGGCGTCCGTCTCAAAGCTGTTTTGCTCAAGGGCTGTCTCAAGATAACGAATGCCCAGCGACTTCGTATTGTAAAAGGCGATGAGCATGACGACACCCTTACCGCTGGAATAATTCTCCATCATTGTGTTCCTTTGTGTAAAAAATAATATGACTAATATATCTTAAAATCAGGGACAATTCAACACCAACGGGCGACTGGCCTGATACATTTTTTCCGTTTCCTTACTAAATTTCTAAATTTTCTTGCAGATACCCTACAAAAAATGTCGAATATTGCGAATAATATTACATAGCCCGTGTATACTAAACGTTTATAGGCGGTGAGATCGTTGCAGACTACCATGAGCGAATGTCTTTCACTCGAGCCTGAGGAGCTGATTGACCGTCTCCGGGACGGCGAATCCGAAATCAGGGAATATCTCATCAAAACATACTGGGATTACATACGGTCGATTGTTTCCCGGATGACAGGGCGAAAAGCGGATTCCACCGATGAATTCAGCGTGGCGCTTGAGGCGTTCAATGAGGCGATCGACGATTTCGACATCGCGAAAAATCCAAGCTTTTTAAGCTTCGCCGGCCTCGTCATCAACAGGCGCGTCATTGACTATTTCAGAAGAAACAAGAAATACGGGGTGGAATACCCGTTTTCCTCCCTGTCCGGGGATGATCGGGACGACGGTTATGAGCCGGCCGGATTTCATCCGCCGCTGCTCCTGACGGAGCGGTTTGAAATCCAGGATGAAATTCTGTCCTTCAAACAGTCTCTCATGGCTTTCGGCATCTCCTTTGACGACCTTATCCTGTCAGCGCCGAAGCACACCGACTCCAGAGCTATGTGCGCAGCCGTCGCTAAAAAGCTTCATGAGGACAGAAGGCTTTCAGCCAAGCTGAACGAGGACGGGAGGCTCCCCATAGCCGGTCTCCTCGCGGGCTTCAGCCTGAGCCGGAAAACCCTTGAAAAGAACAGAAAATACATCATCGCGCTTTACCTGATCCTTCAAAGCGACATGGAGATCCTGAAAGGCTATATCGAATCGTACATTAAGGGGGCGAATGCAGGATGATTCATACCGGTACGATCATGGATAT
>JAAYBH010000350.1 GCA_012718935.1 Clostridiales bacterium | reverse complement strand
TGGCGGGATAAAATACAATAAATAGGTCGTTAGCTACCAATAGGAGGACAGCAGAATGAAACTCGATAAAAAAAAGAAGCTCTTAATGTGGACCATCCTGATTATTGCCCTCGTTCAGATGCCGGCCCTGGCTTTGACGCCGGCTATCAACCTGATCCAGACGCAGGTTTTCCCAGCGCATACTCTGGCGGAGGTTCAAACAGCACTGGCGTGGACCAACCTCGTCTCTCCGGTGGTGTCGATTATCGTTGCCTTCTTTATCAACCGCGGCTTATTCACAAAAAAGGGCGTTGTCATCACGGGACTGTTTCTGCTCTCGCTGACAGGCTTTCTGGCCATTTTGTTCCACACGGAATTCTGGAGCCTGTCAATGCTGAGCGTCGTCCTTGGTATTGCCACTGGCTGTTTCATGACGAACGCCTTCGGCTTGCTGTTTGATAATTATAACGACCGAGAACGGCAGATTATCGCCGGGTACCAGACCTCCTGCATCAACCTGGGCGGCATCTCGATGGGTCTTTTGGGAGGGGTGCTGGCCACAGCTATGTGGTACGGCGGATATATCATATTGCTCATCGGCCTGCCGGTTGCCATCCTTGCCTTTTTCACGGTGCCGAACTACAAGTCGCCCTCGGCCAGATTTTCCGGGGAAGTTACGGATAAATCACGCCTGAATCCGCGTATTTACTATTATGCCGTATTGGCGTTCCTTTTCATGATGATATATGGCGTCGGCGGGGCCAATATCTCGCCGCATATCAAGCAGAACATCCCGGATGTCAACGACGCCGCCATGGCGGGAATTGCGGTTGCCATCCAGATGGGGGGCGGCGTCGTATCGGGTTTCTTTTTCGGGAGGATATCGGAAAAACTCAAGGATATGGTTCTTCCCGTCGCTTGCAGCGCCATCTTTGTGGGTTTTATGCTCCTCAGCCTCTTTGCTTCGTCCCTTGTCATGATTTTCATCGGCATCTTCATCGCCGGCATGTCCCTGAGCCTGATGCTGCCGCGGTGCATCTATGCCGTCTCGACTCTCGTTGACAAATCGACCTCGGCGACGGCGACCGTTATTATCTCCAGCGTCGCGCCAAGCCTCGGGGGTTTGCTGTCACCGCAGGTTTTTACAAGGCTCGAGTCGGCTGTTTTCGGAGACGCGACCGCTACCCGGTATATTGTGGCCGGTTGTGCCGTTCTCCTCCTAGGCCTTGTCATCACCGTCCTGACGCTGGGAAGGCGGAAGAAGGAGCAGGCAGCTCAGGCATAAGCAGAGTTAAACCCGGGCCGCTCAGCGGCCCGGGTTCGTCAATACCTTATTTGTTAACAAAGGTTTTATAGTCCCTCAGGTTTTCAATCAACAGTGCCGGGGTGTCGAGACCGTAGGGGCAGTGGTTTTTACAGTGGCCGCAGTGGAGGCACTCCTCAATGCGCGCCATTTTGCCCTGATGCTCCTCTGTCAGGTACACCCCCGCCGGCGCCCGCCGGAGCAGCAGCGACATGCGGGCGCAAGTGGGGATGTCGATATCCTTCGGGCACGGCAGGCAATACCCGCAGCCCCGACAAAAAGCGCTGCCCAGCGTCTTTTTATCCTTTTCGATGAGCTCTGATACAGCCGCATCATACTTTGGCGGATTTTCAATATAGGAGATGAATTCGTCCAGCTCCGTCTCTCTCTGAACGCCCCAGATCGGCAAAACATTGTCATACTGCGACATAAACGCGTACGCGGCGGCAGAATTGGTAATAAGCCCGCCCGACAGCGCTTTCATCGCGATGAGCCCGATGCCCTTATCCCGGCAGAGCTTGACGAGCCCGATATCTCTATCTGTGGCCAGATACGAAAACGGGTATTGGATCGTCTCATATAACCCCGATTCCGCTGCCTCAATAGCGACATGAAGCCTGTGATTTGTGATGCCGATATGCCGGATTCTGCCCTGTGCCCTTGCCTCGAGCATCGCCTCGTAGAGACCGCTGCCGTCTCCCGGCTTCGGGCAGAAGGCCGGGTTGTGGAACTGGTAGATGTCGATATAATCTGTTTGAAGTGATTCCAGCGAGATACGCAGCTGCTCCCAAAACTCCCCGGCGCTCAGAGACATCGTCTTTGTGGCGATATAGATTTTTTCCCGAACGCCGCTGAGAGCGTACCCGATTTTCTCCTCACTGTCGGTGTAAAACCTCGCCGTATCAAAAAAATTGATGCCGTTGTCATACGCTTTGTTCAGAAGGAATGCCGCCTCGGCTTTAGTGATCCTCTGGATGGGAAGCGCTCCGAAGCCGTTTTTATTCACTATAATACCTGTTTTCCCCAATGTCATCTGCGCCACAGAAACCGCCGTCCTTATCTGAAATTGATTGCGACCATTGTACCGCACCTCACCCAAAGAAATCAACAGGCACGGCAAATTGCGCGATAGACATAGAAAATACAGACATGCGCGTCCGGATTATTGTGTAAGTAGTGCATAGATGCTTTTATCGAAATTTGTTATAATTGTCTAAACAAATGAAGACGCTTTGTACAATTTGCAGAGCACACAGCCACTAAGGTAACGATCGGGTGGCTGTGTCATTTTTAGGAGGCAACTATGTCCGACATATCCGGAACGCATAAAAACAAGAAGCTGCTGATCATCACCATATTATGCATCGCACTCGTCCAGATGCCGATCCTCGCGCTGATGCCCGGGATCGAGCGCATGGCGCAGGTATTTCCTGGTCATACGCTCTCAGAGATTCAAACTGCGGTGTCGCTGTCAAACCTGGTTTCCATGTTATCGGCGCTGCTATCGGCTTTTTTAATCACAAAGGGCGCAGTTTCGAAGAAAACAGCCGTCATCATCGGATTGTCCCTGCCGGTTTTCATCGGCCTGGCCGCCCTGTTTATGCATACGGCGTTTTGGCATGTGATCGCTTTTTCTATCGTGCTCGGCATGGCCATCGGTTTTTTCATCCCGACGACGATGAGCATTATGTTTGATGCCTTTAACGACGAAGAGCGCCAGAAGGTGGCGGGGCTTCAGACGTCGTTTATCAATATCGGGGGAATCCTCATGAGCGCCGTCGGCGGATTTCTCGCGAACCTTATCTGGTACGGCGGCTATCTGGCATTCCTCTTAATGGCGCCGATCATCCTTCTGGCTACTGTGGCCCTGCCGGGCAAAGGCGTAAAAAAGGCGGAGAAACCCGTTGAAAAGCCGGAAAAAACAAAACTACCCGCTGAGATTTTTTATTACGCCGCATTCATCTTCCTTTTTATGATGATTTACAACGTCTGCAGCAGCAATCTTTCAACACACCTGGCGGACAACGGGCTCGGCGACGCGGCGACAGCCGGGCTGGCGTCGGCTGTCCTGATGGCCGGCGGCGTCGCCTCGGGTCTCGTCTTCAGCCGGCTTTCGTCTAAATTCGGCGATTACCTGATCTTTTTCGCGTTTCTTGCCATTTTTATAGGGTTCACTGTCCTCAACATTGGCCACATGTCCCTGATGGCAGCGTTTATCGGTGTGTTTATCGTCGGATCCTCCCTGAGCCTGATTATACCGCAATGCCTGTTTTCCGTATCAAGATGTGTCGACCCAACAAGTTCTTCGGCGGCGACAACGCTCGTCTGCTGCCTGGCGCCTGGCGCCGGTGGCTTTCTGTCGCCGGTCGTCTTTACAAATCTGACGATGGCGCTTGCCGGTCCGTCGACGAATTTCAGGTTCCAATTCGTAGGCGTCCTCGCGCTGGCCGCCGGTATTGTCGCTGCGCTGCTCACATTGCGGTCCGAGAAAAGAGCGGCGGCCGCCTTTTTATCAAAAGACTGACAGGAAACCGGTCATTTTTCAGGAGTCCTGCCATCCATTTTGTTTGCGATATTATAACCGGTATGCTACAATACTCACTGTGACGACTCACGAGGTGACGACACATGCGAATGAGAAGAAAACCGAACATGCCGCAGCGCATTGAAAAATGCCGCGCCATACACATACCCGACCCGGAAACATATCGCGGGAAATGGCTCGAGAGCTTCCCCGGATATAAAGCGCTGCATCTGGAGATCGGCTGCGGCCGGGGCCGGTTCACATCGGAGACAGCGCTGTCCATGCCGGAGGTGCTGCTCATTGGGCTCGAACGCGTGCCGGAGGCGCTGATCATCGGGATGGAACGGGCCGTCCGGGAGGATATACAAAACATCCGCTACCTTATCGGCGACGCAATGAGTCTCAGAAGCTTCTTCGCGCCCGGCGAAGCGGACCGCATTTACATCAACTTCTGCGACCCCTGGCCGAATAACGGCCATAAGAAAAGGCGCCTGACCCACGGGAACTTCTTAAGCATTTACAGGGAGCTCCTTTCCCCGGGCGGAGAGCTCCATTTTAAAACCGACAACGATGCACTGTTTGAATTCTCCCTGGGGGAATTCGGGAGAACCGGCTTTGCGCTGACTGACGTCACAAGGGATCTGCACAAAAACGGTCCTTCCGGCGTGATGACGGATTATGAATTGAAGTTTCACGGGCAGGGCGTTTCAATCAACAGGTGCGTGGCTAGAATTAAAGCGGAAGTAATGACGAATGAGAAGGCTGATGGCGGATGGGTAAACTGAGGTTTTTATTTGCGTTATGGGTTTCAAAATGCGCACGGGCCGCACTCAGGCTATTAAAGCGCAACGCCACGTATTTCCCGGGGCTTGTGGCGCTAAAGCTCTGCCCGGACTTTATGGGGCGGATCGGCAAGCCGGAAAAAATCACCGCCGTCACAGGCTCCAACGGAAAAACGACGGTTTCCAATCTTTTAAATGACGTCTTGACGGATAAAGGGTATCGCGTCCTGAACAATCAGCTGGGCTCCAACGTGGCCGCCGGTATTGCCACAAGCCTGCTTGTTGGCAGCACTCTTTTCGGTAAATCAAAATACGACATGGCGGTGCTGGAGATCGACGAGCGCTCCTCCCGGCGGATTTACCCGTACGTCAAGCCGGATTTCCTGGTCATCACAAACCTCTTCCGCGATTCGCCCATGCGCAACGCGCACCCGCAGTATATCGCCGGTTTTATTGAGAGCGCCGTCCCTAAAACGACGAAGCTGATATTAAACGCCGACGACCTCATATCCAGCGGCATATGTCCCGATAACCCCCGGGTTTATTTTGGTCTTGACCGGATGAAGACGGATGTGACGGCCTGCGTAAACCTCATCAACGATGTGCAGATCTGTCCCGTCTGCTGCGGCGAGCTTGAATACGACTACCGCCGGTACCACCATATCGGCAAGGCCCGCTGCACTGACTGCGGCTTTATGTCGCCGGAGAGCGATTACTTCGCCACAGACATTGATACGGAGGCCTTGACAATGACGGTGTCGGACAAGGCCGGGTCAATGTCGTACAAGCTCCTCAGTGACAGCATTTTCAATATCTACAACGTGGTGACCGTGGTCGCAGCGCTCCGGGAGCTGGGACTTTCCCACGAGGAGATTAAAGCGGGCCTCGACAGGACAAAAATCGTCGAGACACGCTTTAACGCCCAAAAGGCCGGAAACGTGACGGTTGTTATGCAGATGTCCAAGGACAAGAACGCCCTGGCGGGCTCCAGGGCTTTTGATTATATCAGCGGC
>JAAYBH010000349.1 GCA_012718935.1 Clostridiales bacterium | reverse complement strand
GCCCAATACAGCATTTTATTGTTCGTGCCGAGGCCGAAGATGCTCTCGCGCCGGGACCGCATGTTGATGCTGTGGAATATCTGGACCATGCTCAGCGTCAGAAACGCCATCGTGATGCCGTCCGGGCTGGCGGCGAGCTCCCACAGGCCCGATTCGATATAGTGCCCGATAAAATAGGAGGCCAACGTCAGTATGGCTATAATGAGGCCCTGGTAAGCGATATCAAAGCCGAGCCCTTCCGCGAAGACGCTGGCCCGCGGGGAGCGAGGTGGCCGTGCCATCAGATTCGGCTCCGCCTTTTCCATGCCCAGCGCCATGGCCGGGATGCTGTCGGTGATCAGATTGATCCATAGCAGATGCACCGGCCGGAGGATTGTAAAACCAAGCAGCGTGGCGACAAAGACGCTGATGACCTCGCTGGCGTTGCAGCTCAGGAGGAACTGGATCACCTTGCGGATATTGTCGTAGATGCGCCGGCCTTCCTCGACCGCGCTGACGATCGTGGCGAAGTTGTCGTCGGCAAGGACCATATCGGCGACATTTTTTGTGACGTCGGTGCCGGTGATGCCCATGCCGACGCCGATGTCGGCGGATTTGATGCTGGGCGCGTCGTTGACGCCGTCGCCCGTCATGGCGGTGACGAAGCCCGCGCTCTTCCAGGCGTTGACGATGCGAACCTTGTGCTCGGGCTGAACACGGGCGTAAACAGATATTTTTGAAAAACGCCGGCTGAACTCCTCGTCCGTCATTTCACCAAGCGCCGAGCCGGAGACGGCTTCGTTGTCCTCTGTCAGGATCCCAAGCTCCAAGCCAATGGCGACAGCGGTGTCGATATGGTCCCCGGTAATCATAATCGGCCGGATGCCGGCGGTCCGGCATTTGTCGATGGCGGCCTTGACCTCCGGGCGGACAGGGTCGATCATGCCGGTGAGGCCGATAAAGCAAAGCTCCTGCTCCAGAGTGCCGGCGTCGTAATCGGACGGCTGGGACGGATATATCCGGCGGGCGGCCGCCAGAATGCGGAGGGCGCGGCCGGCCATCTCCCTGTTGGCGGTGAGGATGTCCTCCCGGTCCTTGTCGGTGATGATATGGGCCTGCCCATCCCGGTAGATATGGGTGCACTTTTTTAGCACCTCGTCGGGCGCGCCCTTTGTATACTGGACGACGGTACCGTCGGAATACAGATGCACGGTGCTCATCATTTTACGCACGCTGTCAAAGGGTGCCTCGCCGACGCGTGGGGAGTCAATCCGGAGCTGGTCTTTGACGAGCCCCATTTTTGCCGCCCAGGCCACAAGCGCGGCCTCCGTCGGCTCGCCAGTGACACTGCCGTCCTCGTTCAGCTCGGCGTCTGTGCACAGGGCCATGGCAGTGGCCAGAACAGCCACATCGCCTGTGTATTGGTCAACGACGGTCATCTTGTTCTGGGTGAGGGTGCCTGTCTTGTCGGAGCAGATGATCTGGGCGCAGCCGAGCGTTTCCACGGCGGTCAGGCGGCGGATGATGGCGTTGCGCCGGCTCATGTTTGTCACGCCGATGGACAGGACGATGGTGACGACGGCCACGAGGCCTTCCGGGATGGCGGCGACAGCCAGGGAAACGGCGACCATAAAGGAGTGCAGCAGCTGATCGCCGCGCAGGATGCCGACGGTAAAGATGATAACGCTGATGGCAAGCACGAGGTAGGTGAGCACCTTGCTCAGCCTTGACAGCTGGATCTGCAGGGGCGTCTGGCCTTCCTTCGTCTGGGTCAGGGCGTCGGCGATCCGGCCCATCTCGGTATCCATGCCCGTGCCGGTGATAACGGCGGAGCCGCGCCCGTAGACGACGGTACTGCCCATATAGACCATGTTTTTGCGGTCGCCCAGAGGGACATCCTTCTGCCCTTCCAGGCCGATGGCTTCAATGAATTTGTTGACGGGGACGCTCTCGCCTGTCAGCGCCGCCTCCTCGATCTGAAGGCTGGCGCTTTCAAGAATACGTCCGTCCGCCGGGACGGCGTCGCCGGCCTCCAGCAGCACCACGTCGCCCACGACGATGTCCTCGCTCTTAATGATGGCGATGCTGCCGTCGCGCAGGACTTTGCTGGTGGCGGCGGCCATCTTCTGGAGCGCCTCAATGGCCTTTTCGGCTTTGCTCTCCTGATAGACGCCGAGAACGGCGTTGATGAGGACGACGGCCAGAATAATAAACACTTCCGCCGGGTTTTCTCCCTCCAAGGCCGAGGTCACGGCCGAAACGGCGGCCGCCGCCAGAAGTATAATAATCATCGGATCGGCCAGCTGCTTTAAGAAGCGCTTGACAACGGAGTCCTTTTTTCCCTCGACGAGCTTGTTCTTTCCGTTTGCCAGCAGGCGCTTTTCAGCCTCGGCGCCGGTCAGGCCGGAGGCGGTGCTGTTTGTCGAAACGATGACGTCCTCGATGGTTGCACAGTAATGTTTCAAAGTCATCCCCCTATGAATTCTTTATATAGTATTTGACGGAAGAGCATTAAAAACCCACGGATAGGATTTCGCCTACCCGTGAGTCTGGTCATTTCATTCAAGCCAGGCACGATCGCCATGTCTGTTGACTTGAAGCGCGTAAACGCGCCGACTACTCCCCCACAGAGTCAATATTTGACTGTAGTGTAGCATGCGTTATTTTTGTTGTCAATAAGTTCTGTGTTGAAATTTACCTCATTTATTCTGCTGCCATATTACCACAAAATTGAAAAAATTTCAAGTCTTGTTATATCATTTTTACGGAGCTATAGTGTGTTGTGAGGTGATAGCAATGGAAAACTCATTCGAAATATCACTGAGAAAATCAGAGCAGCTGAGCGCCGCGGAGGAGCTGCGGCAGACGAACGCGGTGACGGGTCAATTTGGATTGTCGCTCTCTGAAAAGCAGATCGCAGAAATTGTGGAAAGGCGTTTTGAGGCGCTTAATACCACCGGGCGCGTCGAATTCGGGCGGGGTATTACGAAAATGCTGATCGAGGCCTTCTGCGATTCGCCGTTTATTTATCAGGAGAATTATGAGGAGACGGTCCTGGAGCTGCTGGATTCGTTTTATTACTTCAAGAACGAATCGGATGACCGTATCCCGGACGACGAGCTGATCGCCATCATGCGCCGCCACTTTGACACGATCTGCCAGGGGTCGCTGGAGTATCTGAGCGGCACAACGCTGGAGGACCTCTGCCGCAACACGCGGTACGGCTACGAGACGGAAGACGACGGGCCGATGTTTTGAGAGCGGGCGGACACAGGGGTCCGCCCCTACGTCGCTTTATCAATTGTAGGGACCGACCCCTGTGTCGGTCCAATCGTTTTGATTGCAGGTATAAGCATTATGGAAAACGAAGAGAGCGTATTAGCATTGTTATCAAATACTGGCATTGAGAACCTCCTGACGCCGCAGGAAGCAGCGACGATCCAGGCCAAGCTGTGGAATATACTTGCAGGCTGTGTTGACAGCTACCAACGGGGCGGGAGCAGCTCCGTCAGGATCGAGACGGCGCAGGAGCTGCTGAGGTCGGCAGGGTTTGTGATAAGACATGGTATTCAAGCCATAGACGGATACCGGGATATGGATGACGATGCGGCGCCGGAAACGTTCAAGGCGCGTTTATTGGGTGAGGATTATGATGGGCTGTTCCGGGTGGGGCTGAAGGCGGTGGAAGCGCTTGTAATGGAGGGGAAAGCACTTTTAAAAACTGCTGAGGGGTCGGCGACGGCGGTGGAGAGCGTCGCGTATCATAACACGCTGAAGGAGCTCGGCATCTTTTTCAAACGGTATCATTACCACCACTTCGCACATGAGATCCCCTGCATACTCGACTATCCGCTGGCGCACCCGGTTGACGAGGCGCTCCTGGGTGTTGACTATATCAATGAATACCTGCGGCGGCTTGTTATCGAAAACGAATTTTGCGGACGTTTTGAGACGGCAGCGGTGACGGCGCTGGTCAGGAGTGTCACGCCAGATTTTAAGGATAATCTCCTAAGCATCTACGAGTCGGTGACCGCAAACGCCCTCGCCCTGACGCTGCTGGGCGGCGACATCGAAGCGCTGGATGTGACGGATCGGGACAGGGAGAAGCTGGCGTCATTAATCGGCGCGTGGACGGAGGATGAAGCGCCGATAAAACTCCGGGCGGTTTCGTCCAGACTTTGTGCCGTACTGGGAATCTGCGATAATGCGGCCTTTGAGTACATGGTGCAGACGGCGTCGGAGCTGTTTGTTCGCCTGAAGCCGATACTCAAGCATGGGCGGCTGGAGCGCGTGTTTCCCTCGTTATACCGGGAAAAGCTGGAGAGAAAGACCGCAGTCAAATGTCTTAAGATTTAAGACATATTCTTGTTATGCGTGAAATCTGACCGTCAGGAAGAATAACACCTTTATGCGCGCGTCGTAAGCGTGTTTAATGTGCTGCAGACTTCGGTCTTTCAGCGCATTTTGCTTTATGACCT
>JAAYBH010000348.1 GCA_012718935.1 Clostridiales bacterium | reverse complement strand
TTATGATCGCCGAGATGGCGACAGAGCTGGAGGCTGCCCGGGAGCTGCTGTACAGCACCGCTGTCATGCGGGATGAAAACGTCGGCGATATAACGCGGCGCTGCTCCATGTCGAAATATTTCGCCTCGGAAGCCTGCAACAGGATTGCCTCGAAGGCTGTGCAGATTCAAAGCGAGCACGGGATTACAAGAGGCCACAGGGTTGAGCGACTTTTCCGTGATGCTCGGATTACGACGATCTACGAGGGTACCACCCAGGTGCAGCAGATGGTTATCGCCGGTAGTCTGTTACGGTAGTGAAGAGTGGGTTACCACGGCCAAAATATCGTAAAAACAGCGACACTTTGGTTGTCATACCTATTTTTCCTGATAAGGCTCACTGGATGCAGTGCTGCTTCGCAATCGCTCTTTTCAATATGTAGCAATTCTAAGGAAACACGAGATAATCGAAGAAAATCGTATTTTATTATAGCGAGGCTATATAAAGAAGGGCATTAGATGAGGAGTATCGGAAGGCTTTAGGTATTCTTAATTCGAACTAACACACCTGACGGTAGAAAGTGTAACGCTCTCATGTATTGAACCGAAATTCAATACATGAGAGCGTTCTTGTTTTGATATCACAACGAGTCTATTTCTTGAGAAAAATAGCAAGTCTTGGTATGTTCAGTCAAAACTCCAATCGACTGTACTCATTTCAAAAGTACATATAGAAAATGGCCACAATATAACTTGCCTGTTACGCTGTGTCACTGGTAGACAGGTTTTTTATTATCTACGGGTCTTGAATACTTCATTTCTGTCGATCACTGATGATCACTTATAAACCATTCACGACACAATCGGGGCGCTCCCCGCGTTCTACCGCCTCGATGTTTTTTCTGATATGCTCATAAGTCCTGATATAGCTGCCCGCCGTGAGGCCTCCGATATGGGGGGATATGGAAACGCGCCTGCGAAACTCCTCGGGAAGTGCTCTTAGAAACGGATTGTCGGATAACACCGGCTCCGGTGCGAGCGTATCCGTACCGAACCCGCTCAACTGTCCTGATTTCAGGGCGCGCACCACGGCTTCATGATCCAGCAACTCACCCCGTGCCGTGTTGATCAGGAGTGCTCCGCGTATAAACAGCTGAAGCGACTGGTCGTTTATCATGTTAGTCGTCTCGGGCGTAACCGGAACGTGCAACGACACTATGTCACAACAGGCATATAGCTCCTCAAGCGGTATAAACGTCATGTCCGGATTTGCCGTCTTCGCGTAAGCGTCGTAATAGAAAAGCTCGCATCCAAACGGCTTCAGCATGGCTGCAAGTTGGTACCCTATCGCGCCGCAGCCGACAAGGCCGATCTTCTGATCGCCAAGCTCAGGCAGCCCATTCCCGAAACAGGCGTTTTTAACCTCAATCTGCTTGCCGGCATACACCATGTCCTCATTCCATCTAAAGTTCTTGAGCAGCGTTAACATCAGCATAACGGTCAACTCAGCGACGGCTCTTGCGTTGACGCCGGCGTTATTGCAGACATATATCCCAGCCTTCTGCGCAGCGCGAATATCAATAGCGTTATACGCCACACCCTGAGAGTGTATCAGTTTGAGCCCGGGCATGTTTTCGATTATTTCAGCTCCTATATTCATTATGGCATCCACAACGAGTACAGTGGCCTTCGTATCGATGACTTTTTCGCAGTCGGGCGCTCCGCTCCCCAAATGGACAAGCTCCCATTCGCAGTCCTTCCATTTGGAATACCTTTCAAAATTATCGTGATTAACGAGCATAGCTACTTTCACTTCAATACCCCGCATAACAGATTATATTAGTTCAGCGCGTCATTTTCCCTGAGCGTGATACCGTTAGGGGTGACGCAGTGGCAAGCTACAAAATGTTTCGGTTCTATCTCCAAGAGCGGCGGATTCCCCGCTTTACAAGCCTCGCAAAAGTAATTGCACCGCTTGCTAAAACGGCATTCGTCCGGAGGATCAATCGGTGATGTCACCTCGCCGCGCAGCCGTATTCTGTTCGGGTTGCCGTCTACCTTCGGTATGAGTATAGCAGACAGAAGCGCCTTTGTATACGGATGCAGCGGGTTTTTGAAAAGCTCTCTTGACGGACACATCTCCACTACTTTTCCAAGGTACATCACCATAATGTCGTTTGAAAAATAGTTGACGACGGCAAGATCGTGCGTAATAAAAACGTAAGTGAGCCCAATCTCCCTTTGCAGCTTTTTCAGTAGATTCAGTATCTGGGCTTGTATTGAAACATCCAGAGCAGAAACAGGTTCATCACACACGATAAATTTCGGATTCAAGGAAAGCGCCCTCGCAATACCAATTCGCTGACGGCGTCCCCCGTCCAATTCATGCGGGTATGTGTTTATCAGGCGCTCAGCCAGGCCAACTGTCTCCATTAACTCCAGCACCCGGGTTTCGATATCCGCCTGTGATGCGCCCGGGATCAGTTTGTTTAACTTGATAGGCTCGGATATTATTTCAAGCACAGTTTTTCTGGGATTGAGTGAGGAATATGGATCTTGGAAAACAATCTGCATTTCCTTCCGCAGCTCATTCATTTCATGCCTGTCCAGCTTGCAGATATCTCTACCCTCATAAAACACCTCGCCGTCTGTAGGTTCCAGCAGCCTGAGGATACATCTGCCGAGCGTTGACTTGCCGCATCCCGATTCTCCGACAACACCCAGGGTTTTACCTCTTTCAATACTAAAATCCACTCCGTCGACGGCATGAACCGCCCCCTGCGAGCTCTTGAAGTATTTTTTCAGGTTTCTAACATCAAGTACCTTGTCCATTTTTTTGCCACCCCTCGATCTGAAAATCCGGGTCGTCATACGCGGTACAGACAACGGTATGCGTATCGCTCACCAGTCTGGCTACAGGCCGTTTTTCGCGGCATGCGTCTTTGGCGTATTTGCAGCGCGGTGCAAAAGCGCAGCCCACAGGCAGCTTTGTGGGGTCCGGCATGAGACCGGGTATCGGCTTCAATTCGGCATCCACGTTCTCTATATTCGGAAGTGAGTTAAACAGCCCCTCTGTGTAAGGGTGAAGAGTATGATTGAAGACATCGGTCAGAGTCCCCGACTCAATGATCCTGCCCGCATACATAACAGCCACTTCATCACACATTTTCGCCACGACGCCAAGATCGTGGGTGATCATTACAAGCGCTGTATCCATCTTTTTTTTGAGGTCATTCATCATGTCCAGGACCTGCGCCTGAATGGTCACATCCAACGCCGTTGTCGGCTCATCTGCAATAAGGACACGCGGATTGCACGCCAGCGCAATGGCAATAACCACGCGCTGTTTCATACCGCCGGAAAACTGGTGAGGATACTCTTTTGCCCGTATCCCCGGTATGCCGACATATTCCAGCATTTCCACCGCGCGGTTAAAGGCCTCCGCCTTACTGACGCCTTCGTGGATCTTCACGCTTTCCGCTATCTGATCACCCACTGACATCACAGGGTTCAGGGAAGTCATCGGATCCTGGAATATCATCGAAATATCCCTGCCGCGGATCTTCTTCAGCTTATTTGCTTTCAAGCTCAGCATATCATGACCACATACCGTTATTTTGCCGTTCTTAATCACGCCCGGAGGATCGGGAACCAGTTTCATGATTGATAGCGCCGTGGTCGTTTTCCCCGCGCCGGTCTCACCTACGAGACCGATCGACCGCCCTTTTCTGAGGCTGAAGCTTATATCATTTACAGCTTCTACGGTCTCTTTTTTTAGAACATAGTGCACTGTCAGATTCTGAACATTCAACACAATGTCGCTTTCTTCAGCGGGATCATTTTTTGTTATGTACATATTTTCCATTGCCTGCCCCCCTTACTGCTTAAGTCTTGGGTCAAGCGCGTCACGCAACCCGTCACCAAGCAGACTGCATGCAAAGACAGTGATCATGATAAACAGACCAGGGAAAAGTGTAATATGCGACGCTGTCCTTAAATAGTTCCGGCCTGCTGATACAAGCGCACCCCATTCGGGAGTCGGTACCGGAACACCGAAACCGAGAAAGCTGAGGCTGGACGCCTCCAAAATTGCCGTGCCGATTCGCGCCGTCACCGTCACTATCAACGGGGATAGACTATTTGGGAGTGCCTGAGTAAAAGCTGTTCTAAAGCTCGTCATGCCGATTGCACGCGAAGCTTCAATGTATTCCTCACTTTTTACAGTGATGACACCCGCTCGCGTAATACGCGCAAAGCCGGGCACCGCGGTGATCCCTATGGCGCACATCAGAATCACAAGATTGTTGCCTAAAACCGTAACGATGACCATGCCCAAAAGCAAAGCGGGAATCGATGCCCAAATATCAAGTGCGCGCATTAAGATACTATCCAGGGTTCCCCCGTAAAAACCTGAGATGATACCCAGAAAAGTGCCGATGACGACCGCGAGCGCTATTGCTCCGAAGCCAACCGCCATAGAATACCTGATGCCGTATAAGACTCTTAAAAACAGGTCCCGCCCCATATCATCAGTGCCAAATGGGTGTTCAGCGCTTGGCGGCTGGAAGCGGCTCGCAGGATCCATGGCCGTTACCTGCTCATAGCTTATGAAGAAGAACGAAAAGACCATAACCAGCATTAGAATGACGAGTATCACCAGGCCTATAACGGCCCCGGGGTTGCTCCGCATCCTAACCCAGCTTTCGGTAAAGGGCCCCCTCTTCCCATATTTCCTGGAAATGAGATCTCTTTTTGATTTTCTACTCATTCGGTAACCATCCTTTTTTTGCGGACAGGAGCGTACTGAGACTTTATTCTCGGGTCAACCAAAGCGTACAGAAGATCGACTATCAGCAGCATAATGACATACATAATGCAGGTCAGTATCACGCAGCCGCACGCAAGTGTTACGTCGCGCTGTGTTATCGCCTCAATCATCATTCGCCCAACGCCCGGCCAGGAGTACACGGCCTCTACAATCGCCGATCCGGCAAGCATGCGGCTGAGGGTTAAACCGATAGTTGTTATGACCGGTATCCACGCATTCCTCAATGCATGCTTCGTCGTAACCTGCAGCTCCGATACGCCTTTCGCACGCGCTGTGCGAAGATAGTCCTGTTTCATGACCTCCAGCATCGACGACCTGGTCTGCCTGACTGTCGTCGCCATCATCGCAAACCCGCTGGTCACTGCCGGTAGTATAAAACTCTGCAAAGTACCGTCGTAACTTGCCGGGAATAATTTCAATCGGAACGAAAACCATATCAGCAGCAGAAGTCCCAGCCAGAATCCCGGCATTGACAGTCCGAACAGCGACAGGACCGTGGTCAGATTATCCCATATTGTTCCGGCATGCTTGGCGGCAAAAATACCCAGTGGGATAGCGATCCCAACGCCCAGCACGAGACCGGCAAAAGCCAGTTCCAGCGTTTTCGGGAATCTCTCCATATACAGATCCCACACCGGCATATCGGTGATCTGAGAATTTCCCAGGTCCCCTCTCAGTAACCCCAGCATATATTTTCCAAAGCGGTATATCATCGGCTTGTCCAAATCAAAACGGGCTATGAGCTGGTCAATTTCCTCCTGTGTCATTTCCTCGTTTATGATTGAGTCAACAACCGTACCTGGGGCAAGATCCATCAGCGCGTAAATGATGAATGAAACTACCAGCACGATTGGTATCAGCCAGAGGATGCGTAAAAGCGTATATCGCAGCATGGCTTGTTATCCTTTCATTCCTGCAAAACAGCGGCAAATCCCCGGGGATGCTGTTGCGTCCCCCGATTCCTTTGCCGCTGTTTCGCACATCTAAACTCCTATTACAGACATATTGATTTATTCGGTTTTGGCCTTTTGGCTCGACTCACCTGATGTCGGAGTGTTCCCATAAAACGGGTTGAGCGAAATCGTGAAATGCAGGATGGGGCGATGCAGTTCAATAATCGACAGCGGTAAATGCTTGACTCCCCCCCGGCATGAAAATAATGGAGATCTTCGTCAGTCTGAGCAGTTCCCCGTTTATGCCGATCTCAATCACGCCGCCGAGATCGTATGGATCATCAGGGTTTGATCCCAGAAAGCCGATCATTTCATCAAATGCGTGGATGTGCTCATCATGTTTGAGAAGGAGCCGCGCATCCCATTGTTTCGATCAGTTGTTCAGCAGATTATGACTTTAAGCAATACAAATAACTGAAGTCATGGTTCCCTGTGGGGTACATCTGTATTCCATCTATGCCCTTCGCGCAGGATATCACAAACTGCATATTGAATATTCCTAAATATGGAATTTCCTTGGCTACTATTTCCTGGATATCCTTGTAGATTTTTTCGCGCTCCGCCACGTCAAGAGTGATGAAGGCTTTATCATACAATGCCTTAACCTCGGGGTTGTTGTAGTTTGCTCTGTTGCCGGTTGAATCGGGATAGAAGTAGGTTTTGGATGTAATGGCCTTTAAAGTCCATGCCCCTGAGTATACGATCATCTGGGATTCCGTATTTCCCAATTTTGTGTAGGACGCCATGCCGGGGGAGTCGGTCTCGAAGACTTTACATTTGATGCCTATCTCCTCAAGATTTGCCTGAATGATCTGGGCATTCTTGATCGGGTCGACCATGGCGGCGACGAGTTCAACTGTTTCGCCGTTGTAGCTCGACTTGGCCAGATATTCCTTCGCCTTTTCAAGATCGCGGGGGATGATCGGAATGTCCGCGTTCTTAAATTCGGTCTTGTAGCCCCAATAAGTACCGCTGTCAACAGGTACGCCATATCCGCTTCTTGTGATGGCAACACAGTCGTCCCTGTTGATTGCAGACGCTACCGCCATCCTGAAGTTAAGATCGGCCATGAGCGGGTTGTTCATATTAAAGGCCAGGTAGGCCGTGTTGTTCAATATGAAATCAATCGTCTTGAGTTCCGGGTTCTGCTGGACGATCGGTATGTCGTTGACGTCCAGCTGGTATGCGATATGCGCTTCGCCGTTCTCCAGCATGATCAGCCTGGCGCTTAATTCTTGGACATACCGGAATGTTATGGTCTTTGTAGCCGGTAGTTCGCCCCAGTAGTCGTCATTGCGTGTCATCTTAACATATTCGTTTGAAACTAATTCCGAGACGATCCAGGGACCGGTTCCAATCTCTGTGCCATGGTTAGGATCTGTCTCGACTGCTTTCCTGTTGAGTATACACGCCTGTGGTGTCGCCACATTATCTATGAAGTCAACATTGACTGCTTTCAGTGTGATGTTGATTTCCGTGTCACTGACGACCTCATATGAGTCAACTTCTTTGTAGTAGTTAAAGGACATGGAACCGGCGGATTCCTTTGCCCTGTCAATTGTGAAAGCGACATCATCCGCCTTGAATTTTTCACCGTTGTGGAAATAGACGTCGTCACGAAGCTTGAAATTGAAGTGTTGCATATCGGCGGATTCCCACGAGGTAGCCAGCGCCGGGGCATAGTCGTTATCAACCGTGAGCTTTGCAAGGTTGTTGAAGACCATATTACAGATCCAGGCGCTCTGGGGTACGTTAAACGCAGGATTTCCGACGTCAATAAGAGGGAACTTGTCGCCGCCGAGAACCACAAGGTCTTCGACAAACTCAGCTTCCTTCGGGGGTGGCACGGCAGAAGGCATGTCTTCTCCGCTTGCGGTAGTCGGTGAGGGCGCCGAAACTGTTTCCTGTGCTTGGCTAACCTGTGGTGTTTCAGTCTTGCAGCTGACGAGAAGGGAGAGGCAGAGTACGAAACACAGGGTCAATGCCAGTGTACGCTTTATTTTCATGTTACCTTTCCTCCATTTTATTAATCCGGGATTAACTCAAAGATACATTCAAGTTGCACAAAAGTAAAGTTCAAAATAGGGATCAATATGTCACATTTATGCTACATGGTAGCATAAACGTGACATATTGACACTGAATTCACACTTTACTTTCGCTGATAATGATTGTATGTTTAAACAAAAATAACAATTCCGACATGCTGAAAGGATCGACATCATGAGCAACAAGATATATATTGAATCCGAGAATACACTGCCTGTGTATGACGAGTGTGACATTCTGGTCGTCGGCGGCGGCTCAGCAGGCCATTCCGCCGCAATAGCCGCAGCGCGCGCAGGTGTGAAAAACATCATCCTCATGGAACGTTATGGTTATATGGGCGGCGATGTCACGGGCGGATATGTGATAATGGTCCCGAAGCTCTCGTGGTATGATAAGTCCTTTGTCCGCGGACTTCAGGAGGAATGGTTTACGAGGCTTGCGCCTATTCCCAACGCAGTCCTTGGCCCGGATTTATCATCTATCGGAAAAGACGACGATTACGCGCTTTTGAGCGCATGGGAGCGCATTCACGGAACGGTGAGCGAAAGTGAGCCGCACCGTCTCGTGCGAGCCGTTTACTACGAACCAAACGAGCTGAAAATCGAACTTGATAAGATGCTCTTGGAGCATAAAGATTCCATCCGGGTGATGTGTCATTGCTGGGGCACGAAGCCAATAATGGAGGGGAACGAGGTCAAGGGCGTCATCTTTGAGAGCAAAGAGGGGCGCAAGGCCGTTCT
>JAAYBH010000347.1 GCA_012718935.1 Clostridiales bacterium | reverse complement strand
TGAGTAAGAAAAGAATTGAACATCAGTTTTTTCTGGCTCCAATTTTGTAGAAAGTTTATTTAAAATAGGATTGTATTTTGAGAAATAATTTGTTTATATGTAACCGTCAAACAGCCGGCACCTTGACTTCAAACTCAAGATGCCGGCTGGCAATCAATAAAAGCCTATGAGGTTTTCACAACAAGTCGGGATTGCCCGTTTCGAGGAAATGATACGGGTATCGAACCAGCAAGTTCAGCTTGGTAAGCTGAGCCTCTAGTTTTCGCCATGTTTCTAATAAACCGGCGGTCTATGCAGTAAGCGATGGGAGCTAAAACACAAGGTACTGCTTGGTGTAATAAATTGATGTCAACGTTCTCCGTCAAAAAACCGTCGCAGCAGCGACGGTTTTTATTTTTCCCCATCAGACGAATACAATATGCTCCAATGAAATCGGAATATCACTTGAAAAAACGGGAGAGCATCATCGAGGCGCTAGATTTTATTTTTATTCCTTGATAATTAATGGGAAATTAATATAATGTTAATGGAAAAGCAAACTACCGCCTTATTTGTCGAAGCGGCAGTCATCCAAACGGTAACTGTAAATATAATTAATGGTAGGTTCAGCAGTGGAATATACTAATGCAGCGGGGCATATATACGATATTCAGGGTTATGCCGTACACGACGGGCCGGGTATCCGGACGACGGTTTTCACAAAAGGCTGCCCTTTGCGCTGCCTCTGGTGTCACAGCCCGGAATCGCAGCAGCATGAATTTGAGCTCGGTTATCTGCCGGTCAAATGCGTCGGTACGGACCTGTGCCAAAATGCGTGCGTGAATGCCTGCCCCGAGGGTGCGATCGTAAGAGATGAGCCCGTCAAGGCGCTTGACGGGTCCGGAATGATACAAAAAGCAATGCTTGACCGTGACAAATGCACGGGCTGCTTGAAGTGCGCCGGTGTATGTGTGACAAAGGCGCTTTATGCTTCTGGCTGGGACACAACGGTTGACGACGTGTACGATCGTTTGATAAAGGACCGAGGGTTCTTCAATAACGGCGGCGGGATCACCATTTCCGGCGGGGAGGCGATGACGCAGTTTGAGTTTACTCTCAATCTGGCCAAAAGGCTGAAGGACAGCGGGATACATATTTGCCTTGATACGACAGGCTTTGCTCCAACAAAACAGTTTGAAGAGATATTGGAATATATCGACTTGTTTTTGTACGACATCAAGCACATGGACTCGGCGATGCATAAAAAGCTTACCGGCGTACCAAATGAACTGATTCTTTACAACGCCCGTTTTTTGGCTAAACACGGCGGCGCGCTGCAAATCCGCGTGCCTGTCATACCGAAGCTGACGGACAAAGAGGACAATTTGCGAGCGACGGCGGAATTTAGCTCCTCTCTCGGTGAGGCGGTTAAACTGGTGCAGCTCCTGCCCTATCACAAGACGGGGCGGATGAAATATGACCGTCTGGGCTGGCGTTATAAGCTGACAAATGTTGAACCCCCGGAAGAGGCGTTCATGCAGAACGCTCTCGAACTGTTTCGGAGTTACGGGCTGAACTGCCAATTACATTAGTAAAATAACGCGCCTAAAGCGCGAGAGGAGCATATCTATGGCTGACTTCGATTATCCCATCTCGGAGCGTATAAAGAGGCTCAAAGCGAAACGTGCGCGCATCAACAAGGACCTGCACTTAAATTTTGAACGCAACCGCATTCTCACGGACTACTTCAAAACCCATGAGAAACAGTATCCGGTGCTGAAAAAGGCAGGGTTCCTCTACCAGTGGTGCGCGACCCGGGAGATCACTATCGATGACGACGATATTTTTCTTGGCGATGGCGGCCCACAGTGTCGCACAGTACACTTTGACATTGAGCAAACCAGCCAGACCTGGATTCGCGACTGCTTCGGGGACACCGACGAACGCTTCCGCGCTGCGTGGCAGGCCCCGGGCAGCGTCTGGGTCAGCGAGGAGGACCGCAAGTGGGCGCTCGAAGCGGCCGACTACTGGGAAGGACATGACATTGCCGCGACGTCCCGCGGGATGATGTCAGACGAGGAGCTGAAAAATGCCAGCCCGTTTATGAAATATATGAGCGGGACCTACCCCGGGCACTTCAATCCGAACTATGAGCGTGCCGTCACGGTCGGGTTCGGCGCGGTTCGTAGGGCCGCACAGGAGAAGCTAGATGAAATCGTCAGGCACACCACCGCCGACAATGTCCGCAGCGAGCTGTTTTACCGCGGGCTCGTGAAGGTCTGCGACGGCATGATTCTGATGAGCAAACGCTACGCCGAGGGATGCCGCAGGAAGGCAGATACAGCCCAGACGCCCGAACGCCGTGCAGAGCTCTTGAAAATGGCCGACTCCTGCGACTGGATTATTGAGCATCCCGCCAGAAACCTTTGGGAAGGCTTCCAAACCATATTCTTCTATTGGTATCTGATCATAGCCGACGGAACACACTGGGCGGATTCGCCGGGGCTCATTGACAGCTTCCTCGGGCCGCTTCTGGAAAACGATATAAAGACCGGCGCTTTGACCCATGAACAAGCCCAGGAACTGTGCGACGCGTTCCTTCTGCACGCCGGCGATCTGATTATTATGTTCCCCAAGCCGACTAATGATCAGCTTATTGAGGCGCACAAGAACGGCAAGACACTGTTTGACCTTCAGGGCGGCATGCAGAACATAGCGGCTGGCAGCCTCATTACCATCGGCGGCCAGAAAACGGACGGGACGGGCGACTACAACCTGGCCACCGAGATGATACTGCTGGCCTACTACCGGATGCGCGTCGCCGAGCCGAGTCTCGCGCTGCGGATCAACAAGCATACGCCCGACCGCATCTGGGATATCGCAATCGCCTGCAGCAAACGTTCGGGCGGTTTCCCGCAATTCAATAACGACGATGTGATTATTCAGACAATGCTTGATAAGGGCGTACCGCTGGAGGACGCCAGACGCTATGCCATTTTCGGCTGCGTTGAGCCGGCCATCAGCGGCAAGGAGTGGTCGATGGCTTCTAACGGCGGAGGGTTTTTCGGCGGCACCAGCCTCATCAACGTGCTTCAATACGTAATCCACGGCAATATCAACCCGATGTTCGGCACCCAGGGGTCGTTCCCCTGCAAAAAGCTTTACGAGTACGAGTCCTTTGAGGAGCTTAAAACGGAGATTGAGCGTCAGATCAAGGCCTACATCGAACAGGGCGCCAGAGCCTTCCACCGCGCCGCGTTCACCTTTAACGCGGAGTGGCCGTGTCTCTCCGCCTCCGTAATGACCGAGGGCTGCCTTGAGTCCGGCAGGGACGTCACCTGGGGCGGCGCCAAGTACAACGGCATGGGCACCATGTTCAGCGCCACCGCGACTGTAGGCGACAGTCTTATGGTCATCAAGAAGCTCTGCTTTGACGATAAAACCGTGACGACACGGGAGCTGTACGATGCGGTGTGCGCCAACTGGCAGGGCCACGAGCTGCTCCGCCAGCGCATTCTGAACGACGTACCCTTCTACGGCAACGATAACGACGAACCCGACTCGATTGTCAAATGGTTTACTAATTACTGGGCAGACGAGTTTAATTCTCAGCCGGGCGTCAACAACGGTACGAACAATTGCGGCGTACTCGACCTGTACTGGGTCGGCGC
>JAAYBH010000346.1 GCA_012718935.1 Clostridiales bacterium | reverse complement strand
GGAGGTAATTATGTCAAAGGTATTCTGCGTCGATGTGGCCAAGTGCAACGGGTGCTATAACTGCCAGCTGGCCTGCAAGGATGAGCATGTGGACAACGACTGGTCGCCCTACGCCAAGCCCCAGCCGGAGATCGGCCAGTTCTGGTGCAAGGTTCAGGAAAATGTCGGCGGCACCATCCCCAAGGTCAAAATCCATTATATCTCGCAGCTCTGCAACCACTGCGAAAACGCGTCCTGCATGGACGCCTGCAAGCGTGACGCCATCTACCGGCGTGACGACGGGCTTGTCCTCATAAGCCCCGAAAAATGCGACGGCTGCGGCGACTGCGTCAAGGGCTGCCCGTATGAAGCCATCTACTTCAACGACGAGCTGAAAATCGCCCAGAAATGCACCGGCTGCGCCCACCTGCTGGACAACGGCTACAAGCTCCCCCGCTGCGTGGAGGCCTGCCCGACGGACGCCCTGATGTTCGGCGAGGAAGAGGACATGCAGGACTTCATCGTCGGCGCCACCGTACGCCAGCCGGAGACCGGCAACCATCCGAAGGTTTATTACCGCAACATCCCCGGCAAGTTTATTGCCGGCACGGTGTATGACCCCATCGAGAAAGAGGTCGTCATCGGCGCGCGCTGCCGTGCCACCATCGGCGGTAAGACCATCGAGGTCCTGTCCGACGAATACGGCGATTTCTGGTTTAAAGACCTGGCCTTGGGCAAGTACGACATCGTCATCGAGGCCAAGGGCTTTGACTATAAAGTCTTCGATAAAGTCGACGCCACCAAGGACGTCAACCTCGGCGACATCCCGCTCACGAAAAAATAGCGTCACCATGTCAAAACCGGCCATCGGATTATGGCCGGTTTCCATGGTAAAGAAGGTTATTCGAGAGGAGAGAATACTATGGCGAAAACCCCCATTGATATCAAAGCCCACAAACGCGTGTTTAAGGCCGCGAGCCTGATGGGCCCGAGGAGCGGCCTGCCGACGGTTGTCGAATCTGACAGGGACGGTAAGATCACGAGGATTCGGCCCTTGGACTATGAGGAACACATTGATTGGGATAGCAAAAATCCCTGGAAGATCGAAGCGCGGGGCAAGACCTTTTCTGCGCCGAAGCATACGGTTCCGGCCGTTTATTACCTTACATACAAAAAGCGCGTCTACTCCGAAAACCGCGTCCGCTGGCCCTTAAAGCGCGTGGACTGGGACCCGGACGGGGAACGGAACCCCCAGAACCGCGGGAAATCGAAGTATGTCCGCATCTCCTGGGACGAGGCGACGGACATATTGGCCAAGGAAATTTTGCGTGTCAAGGAAAAGTACGGCATGTCGGCGATCCTGTCCGAGGCCGATATGCACGGCGAGGGCAAGCATGTGGCGCCCAGTCATGGCTGCGCCAACCGGCTTTTCTCCCTTTTGGGGGGCTATACGGTTCAGATGCGCAATCAGGACAGCTGGGAGGGCTATTCCTGGGGCTCCAAGAATGTCTGGGGCGGTGAGCCCGTGGGCGAGCTCCAACCATCGGGGAACCTCTTCCCCGATATCGCCAAGCACACCGAGCTGCTGCTGTTCTGGGGCTGCGATCCAGAGACGACGGCCGTCGGCTTCGACGGGTATATGTCCAGCCGACTTTCCTACTGGCTTCACAGCCTCGGAATTAAGTTCGTCTATGTTGACCCGGCGCTGAATTATTCCGGCGTCTGCCAGGCGGATAAGTGGATTCCCGTCCTGCCGAACACCGACGCCGCCCTCTATCTGGCCATCGCCTACGTCTGGCTGACAGAGGGGCTTTATGATAAGGACTATGTCAAAACCCACGCCGTCGGCACGGAAGAGTTCTTCGATTATGTGCTCGGAAAGACCGAAGACGGGACGCCGAAGTCGCCGGCCTGGGCCAGCGAAAAATGCGGCGTTCCGGAGTGGACGATTAAAGCCCTGGCCCGGGATTGGGCCAAAAAGATCACAAGCTTTGCCATCGGCAACGGCGGCCCCGGCATCCGTGGCGCTTTCTCCACAGAACCGGCGCGGCTGCAATCCATCCTTCTGGGCATGCAGGGTCTCGGCAAACCCGGCCGTCATCAGGTCAAATTCCTGGAATGGAATCTACATACCGACGTCTATCCGATGCCGTATCAGGGTAAATCCATCATCAACGTCCCCCATCGGGCCGAGATCGTCCGCCCGCCGTACACCGACGACCAGGAGTCCATCCGGATTCGCGCGGAGCAGCGCAAGCTCATCACCGGCGGCGGTAAAGACCTGGACAACGAAGCAAACATGAAAAAACTCGCGGAAATCCAGAAGGGCCGGTATAAGCTCAATGAGCTTGCCTCCGGCATTCAGGAGCTGGCTGAGCTCTGCAAAACGACGGAAATCCCCCCGCAGCAATCCATCCCGAAATGTATGATACACGACGCCATTCTGAACGAAAAAATCGAGTGGTACGGCTTGTACTCCTTCTGTGGTCCAGCGGCCGAGCAGTGGATCAAACACGAGTTCCCCGCGCCGGGCTGCTCAAGGCTTCATATGATCTGGACCGATTGCCCCTGCATGGTCACCTGCTGGAACGACGGCTTCAATTTTGTGAAGGCGCTTCGATCCAAGGAGATTGAATGTGTCGTTGCGCAGCACCCCTGGCTGGAAAACGACTGCTATCTGGCCGACATCATACTGCCGGTTCAGACGAAATTCGAGATGGAGGATATCTGCGACGACACGGGCGGCGGTATCTTTACGTCCATCTTTCATGAATATCCGGCCTGTCCGCCTATTGGGGAGTCTAAAAACGATTTTGAGTGCATCGCGGCTGTCGCCAAGAAAATAAGCGAGGATGTGTATCAGGCCTATACGGGCAACGAGAAAGCCATATCGCGCGTTATCGAGCTGTTCTGGCAGGGCTGCGGCGTGGCGCATCTGGACACGGACGACGAGTTCCACAAGAACGACATCTTCGTTGTGCCGGCTGATCCTGATATCCAGAAGAGAACCGTCGGGATCCGTCCTTTTGCCGAGGACCCGGAGAACAACCCGCTCTCCACACCCACCGGAAAGCTGGAGTTCACCTCCACCGCCCTAAAGAAATACTTCCCCGACGATCCGGAGCGCCCACCGTATCCGAAATGGATCGAGAAGGGCCCGTCCCATGACGAGCGCCTCTCCAGTGTGCGCGCCAAGGACTATCCGCTCCTGTGCATGTCCAATCATGGCCGCTGGCGCTTCCATGCAAACCTGGACGATATCACCTGGAACCGTGAGATCAGCACGATGAAGCTCCGTGCGAAAGACGGCTACCAATACGAACCGGCCTGGCTCCACACGTCCACCGCAAAGGAACGCGGCATTAAACACGGCGACATCGTCAAGGTGCTTAATGAGCGCGGCACCGTCCTATGTGCGGCCTACCTCACTGAAAGGCTTATTCCGGGTGTTGTCTACGTGGATCACGGTTCCCGGTATGACCCAATCGACGCCGAGACGCTGGACCGCGGCGGCGCCATCAACCTCATTACACCGCATAATAATATTTCCAAAAAAGCGACAGGCATGGTCGTCTCCGGCTTTCTTGTGGACGTTCGGAAGGTTACGGAGGCGGAAATGGACGACTGGAAGAAGAAATATCCCGAGTCCTTTGCCCGCAAAATTGACGAAGCCACCGGCGTCTGCCTGGACGGCTGGCTGCTGCGGCAATAACCTGTAACAGATACCAGTGAAGGCGGCCTTTCGGCCGCCTTCATGTTTTAGTAATAAAACCCGGATATCATCTGTAGGGCGCGGCATCCACTGACGCGCCGACACCCTGCGTATTACCAGCCGTATTTTTCGATGATGCGTCCGAGGACGGTCATCGCCTGTTCGCGGGACAGAACGTCCTGGGGGTTGAAGCTTTCTCCCGAGCCCTGCATCAGGCCGGTCTCATAAGCGTAGCGGACATAGGGGAGCGCCCAGCCGGCAATCAGCGGCGTATCCGCATACGGGAGCGCGGCGTTTGACAATGTTTCCGTTCCGTTGATCGCCTTCACTGTGCAGCTGATGATCTTCGCGCATTGTTCGCGCGTCAACGTCATATCTGGCCTGAAAAGATTCCCGTCGCCCTCGATGATCCCGAGCTGATAGCATAACGCAATATGGTCCTGATACGGGCTGCCGGAAATGTCGGCGAACGGTATACCGCCCTGAGGGCTGCCGGAGCCTTTCGCATATTTTATTATGTTGGCTGTCAGAACCATAAATTCGGCGCGCGTAATGCCGTCTCTGAAGCCCGAATTCAATTCCGGCGGGATGATGCCCCGTCCATTCAGCGCGCTGACATAGCCTGCCGCCCATGTGTTCGGGATGTCAGGGACAACGGCCGTCAGGGTAAAATCTGCGGATTTCCCCGTTCCGTCGTTGGCCGAGGCCTTAATGACAGCTGTGCCGGGACCGGTGACCGTCACGCGCCCGGTGCTGTCAACCGAGGCGACACCGGGGTCGGAGGAGGACCAGCTGAGGGTTTTATCCGTGGCGTCGACCGGGCTGACGACGGCAGCCAGCATAAAAACATCTCCGACGGCGAATGCCTCACCGACGTCATGGGACAGCGATATGCTGTGCACCGGCTTCACATCCTCCGCGGGGTCGAAATCATCAGGGGCCATCGGATGGGCTGCATTAAAAGCGTCGGTGGTGAATTTGCTGTCTCTGAAATGATCAGAAAAGCCCGCGTTGTTTTTAAGAAAATACCTGGCCGTGTCATAGGAATCGTCCCAGGTGACGTCCATGTTGTACCAGTACCGTCCGATTTTGACGATATTCCAGGCGTGCGATCCCCTGACGCCTCCAGCAAAGGCTTCACCCGAAATAAACCGGGCCGGAACGCCGGCTTCCATCAGCATTTTATACATCAGGAGCGCATACCCCTGGCAGACAGCCGAACGGTTGTAAAGCGCGTCATAGGCCGAAAATCTGCTGAGGGTTTTGTCGTAATCCACCAAACCGATGATATAGCTGTGTATTGCTTTGATTTTGCCGTACACCGTGCTGTCATCGATGTCCAGGGCCGCCAGCGCCGTACCGACAGCCGAATTTACATATTTCTCCTGAGCCTGCGATGTCAGATATGTTTGTGTTAATTCACAGACGGCGGATGTCCCGCTATATATGTAGCTGATGCGCATTTGAGACATATTATTGTGCAGGTAATCCAAATCAGACGTTGTGCCGGGGATGTCGACTGAAAAGATATCCTCCCAAAGCCGGTTGTTGTACTTGATGCTGTTCTGCACTTCGCTTAAGCTGGCGGTATACCTGATCGTGAAGTCAGGGTCTCTCTGCATGTATTGCTGCGCTACTGTTTCTATAAAGCTCTCATAAGTGGTGACTGAAAATTCGGCGGCGGTCCCTGAGCCTGAAGCCGTCGCGGCGGGGAGACATGTCCGCAGGATCGCTACGGCTATGGCCATAACGACGGCCGGTTTCCAGTATTTTTTCTTGTCATCCCTCCTGATGCCGTGCTTTACCGGCACGGATTGTAATTATTCGTAACATATCGTAACCATTATATCGAAAACTGCAAATAATTCAATACAAATGGGCAAAAAAGAGAGCCGGGCCTCTTTACGGAGTACGGCTCCCTTGTTTCACATAAATATTACTCCTGAGGCGGTGTGATCAGAACAACCAGCATCTGGCAGGCTGTCGAGCCGGTGTTGAGGACCGATTTCTTTGTATTCGGGCCGCAATGGTACGAGTCGCCGGCATAAAGGGTGGTTTTAACCTCGTCCGGTGTGCCGACTTCGCTCTCCAGGTACATCTGACCCTCAATGATGTAATAAGTCGTCTCCTTGGCGTTTGAGCCGTAATTGCAGCCTCCGCCGGGGAGGAAGTGCGAAAGCCCCATTGTGATGCCGCCGGAATTCACATCCTTGGGGTCGTGCAGGCGTGTGGTGCGCACATCGAAATGACCGGGAGCCTCATATGTATAGGCTTCATTCTTCCTTGTGATTTTGTAGCTCATTAAAAATCATTTCCTTTCGTTCATTCAATACCGCCGCTCTGCGGTGTCGCCGTCTGATTCCGTCTATCAAATAAAGACGATATTACAAGCGGCATTGTAACACGGCAGGCACTAAAGTTCAAGTGCGTCCGGCCTGTTTTTATCATATCTCTATGACAGCACCTCGTTTTCTCTCAGGAGCCTCTCATAATCCTCAGGGTAATTGATATTGAGGAGAAGCTTTTCGGTAAAGAGGCCGCCAAGCTCCTCTTTCGTCACGACGCGCAGCCTGATTTTGTCAAAAAGCGCAGCAAGCTTATAATTGCCTGATGTCAGAGCCATCTCAACATACGGTAAAACTGTTTTTCTGTAATAACCGAAAAGAGGCTCAAAACGTGATTCACTGTCTGCCATGATGCAGATATCGCTCTCCCCGGCCAACTCGATGATCCTTTTGGCCGCCAGGGGATCTGAATACGGCAGATCGGCCGCCACGAGAAAGACGCCCTCGTCCTCCGAGCTTTTAAGCGCGGCGTGGAGCCCGCCCATCGGACCGCAGCCTTTATAAATGTCCGTCAAACGGGCCGCTTTGATCTCGGAATATTTGTCCGGGTCGGCAACGCTTATATACACTTTATCGAAGTACGATGAGAATCGTTCGACAGCCGATGCCAGAATCGTTGCAGCCCCGAACGGCAGCGCCAGCTTGTCCCTCTTCATCCGCCGGCTCTCCCCGCCGGCCAATATAACCGCTGTGCTCATAGAATACCCCCTTCCGGTCAATTCTATTGTAGCATATTGTCCGAGTAAGCTGAACAAGTATTTTTAGTTTGACGCGGTTGACTTTTACAAAAGGCGGATGTATAGTTAAAGCCGTTATATGACTATTTTATCGCACCATTACATTTTTTATTTGCCGTTTATCGGTCAGGAGGTATATCATGAAAGACATTTATTTGGTCAGCTGCTGCAGGACGGCCATCGGCAGCTTCGGCGGCAGCCTGAAGGATACGCCGGCGGCCAAGTTCGGCTCCATCGTTGCCAAGGCCGCTTTAGAGCGCGCCGGACTTTCTCCGGACAAGCTGGATGAAGTGATGTTCGGCTGCATTCTGACGGCCGGCCTCGGACAAAACGTCGCACGGCAGGTCGCCATCGGCGCCGGCATCCCTGTGGAGGTGCCCGCCTACACCATCGGCATGGTCTGCGGCTCGGGCATGAAGAGCGTCATCGAAGCAGCCCGCGCCATCGGCTCCGGCGACGCCGACATTATTCTCGCCGGCGGTACGGAGAACATGTCCGCCGCCCCGTACGCGTTACCGGCCGCCCGCTGGGGCGCCCGCATGGGTCCCTCCAACATGGTCGACACCATGGTCAACGACGGTTTGACGGACGTTTTCAATAATTACCACATGGGCATTACGGCCGAGAACATCTGCGACCAGTGGGGTATCACCCGTGAGGAGCTTGACGCCTTCGCTCTCTCCTCCCAGGACAAGGCGGCAAAAGCAATTGCCTCCGGACGTTTTAACGACGAGATCGTTCCGGTCCCGGTCAAGGTCAAAAAAGAAATCGTCGATTTTAAGGTCGACGAATTCCCCCGCGCGACCTCGATGGAAGCTCTGGGCAAGCTCGCCCCCGCCTTCAAGAAGGACGGTCGTGTCACAGCCGGCAACTCCTCCGGCATTAATGACGGTGCCGCGGCGATCATCCTCGCCTCCGGCGACGCTGTTAAAAAATACGGCCTGAAGCCGCTGATGAAGCTCGTCTCCTGGGGTCAGGGCGGCGTCGACCCGAAAATCATGGGCACAGGACCCATCCCCGCCTCCAGAAACGCCATGGAGAAGGCCGGCCTAAAGATTTCGGACATGGACCTCATCGAAGCCAACGAGGCGTTTGCGGCCCAGTCCATCGCCGTAGCCCGCGACCTGGGCTTTGACATGTCGAAGGTCAACTTAAACGGCGGCGCGCTGGCCCTCGGCCACCCCGTCGGCTGCTCCGGCGCCCGGATCATTGTCACCCTCGTCCACGAAATGCTGAAGCAGGATAATTGCAAGCGTGGCCTCGCCACCCTCTGCATCGGCGGCGGCATGGGCGTCGCCACCATCTGGGAAAAGGTATAAGGGCTCTCAATCGATCCATAGACCCGCTGTATGTCACAGTACGGCGGGTTTGCGTTTATGAATGGGAACATATGACTGAAAAAGCCGTCTAATATGCAACCTCTCATATTCTGGAAGGATGGGTGCGCTGTGAAATGCACTAAAATTTTTGTGTTTATGCTGGCCGCTCTGCTGATGGCGGGGCTGGCTGGGTGCCAATCGGGGATTCAAAAGGCTCCGGCATCGACGCCGGACCTGTCGTCGGACATATCTGCGGAACCTTCGGCGAGTACACCTCCAAGTCAATTGCCGGTGGCCTCTCAGGAGCCTTCCGAGATACCCGCATCTGCAACACCGGCGGAGCCGTCGCCCACGCCCGGCGCATTGGAATCGCCGGCAGCAGATACCATGGATGTCGTTGTCTATTACTTAAAATCCGGCAGTCAGGATATCCATCTCGTCCGGGAGGTGCACACGCTTCCCAAATCCGAGGGCGTCGCCAGGGTCGCCCTGAACGAGCTGATCACCGGCACGCCTGTGACAGAAGGCGCGTACAAGGTGCTCCCGGCCGACACGAAAATTCTGGGGATCACGATTGAAGACGGCCTGGCAACCGTCAATTTCTCGAAGGAGGTGCTGTACGCCAATGTGGGCTCCTCCGTCGAGAGACCGGGGATCGACAGCATCGTCAATACCCTGACGGAATTTCCGACGATAGAGCGGGTGGCGTTTACCGTAGAGGGCTCAGCCGAAAACGGCATGGACTGGTGGGGGCATGTCGGGCTTTACGAACAGCCCTTCACGCGTTATCTAGGCATGGTCCGTGAGCCGGCCATATGGGTGACCTCCCCCGCCGCCGGGGAGAAGGTCACAAGCCCGATACGCCTTCATGGGAGCGCGTCCGTTTTTGAGGGGACGGTCAACTACCGGCTGAGGGATGCCTCCGGAAATATTCTGGCGGAGAGCTTTACCACGGCGATCATGGATGAATTTTACCGCGGGGACTTCGACGCGTCGATCCCATTCAATACCGCGGCCCCAGGCCAGGGTAAGCTTGAGGTTTATTCGGAAAGCGCGGAGGATGGCAGCGAAATCCACAAGATCATCATCCCCGTCACATGGTAGGTACTATCCTTATTGCTTAACAATATTTGCCGACAGCAAGGTATAAAAACTTAAAGCTTCCCGTCACATAGATAGGACGGGAAGCTTTATGCTTGTTTTCAAAATGACGCGCCTTGAATAGGCTCTGCTTACGGCTGGATCGGCTGCGGCGCGGCTTCGCTGGCTGTCGACGTCACGCCTTCTTCGTCAAAAGTGATCTCCAGGGTGAGCTCTTCACCGTCCCTGTTGACGACCATCGTCGTTGTACTGCCCGCCTTGAAGCTCTTTTTTGCCATTTTGAGCGTATCGGCGGAGACGACTTCGGTATCGCCGAGCTTGACAATGATATCGCCAACCTTGAGCCCGGCCTTGTCGGCGCTTGAGCCCCGACTTACCGAGATGACATACGCCCCGACGGCGATATTATAATACTCTGCGTCCTGCTGTGTCACGGTTTTGACCGTGATCCCCATGGACGGCTTCCCGGAAATGTACCCGTTTGTCACGAGCTCATCCACGATATCCCTGGCATCATCGATGGGGATCGCGAAGCCGAGCCCTTCGACGCCAGTACTGGCATACTTTGCCGAAACAATGCCGATAACCTCGCCTCTTGAGTTGTATACAGGTCCGCCGGAGTTGCCCTGGTTGACAGCCGCGTCCATCTGAAACATGTTGATGCTTGTCGACTCATCCACCTGGATCAGCCTGTCAAGGGCGCTGACAATACCGCTGGTCATCGTATAATCTAGCTCACCGAGCGGATTGCCGATCGCATAGACCTCCTCGCCGACCTTCATGGTGTCATTGCTGCCTAAATTCACGGCGCTGAGCCCTGTGGCATCGACTTTAATGACAGCAAGATCGTTGTCGGGCTCATAACCGATGATTTTTGCCGGGTATGATTCCCCGTTGTGCATCATGACCGTCAGTGTAAAGCCCTGCTCGGCCGCGTAGGATATCACATGATAGTTGGTGACAATAAATCCGTCGGAAGAAATAATGAAACCGGAGCCCGATACGGCGCCGGATGTCGGCGCGCCGAATACGTTCGTTTTTCTCTCCGATTTGACGCCCACGACCTGGTTGACGGCCATTGCATAGATATTTTCGGGGGCCATTTTCGCACCCGTATATGCCACGTTTGCAGATACGTCCGGCGTGCTGCCGGGGCTGTTTTCGGCGTTGCCGGATAGAAAGCTTGAGGGGGCCGAGGCGCTGTCCTCCTGAAAATTATCACCGCTGATAACAGACTGATTTGTATTTTTCAGATCAGGAAGGCTGTACTGTATGACGCCGTAGGTAGCGGCGCCGCTGGCGATCATACAGACAAGAATAAGGCAGATCGCTTTTAGAAGCCCTCCGGTCGTCTTCTTTCTCTTTTTCTCCTTCGGAGGCTGCACCGGCTGATATTTCTGGTATGCATTGTAAGCGCCGTTGTGGAATCCGGGCGTATACGATTCGTTGCCGAATGAATTCGTGTCCCGGCTGACCGGCTGCTGCCATGGCTCATAATAGGGGCTGTTTTCCGGACTGTTTTGTACGCCGTCCGGAACAATCTCCGCCGGTGGTGTTCCGTTTCCAACGCCGGCGCCGCTGCTCATCTCATCGTCATTATACATGCTGGTTCCTCCTGGTAAATATATCTGTAAAGGCTGCTGTCTTTCTATGTATTCGTATCATACGGCTTCTTTATGTCAAAAGCATGAATAAAATTAAAACATTTTAATAAAAAAGCTTTACCAATTTGTTATGAAACGCAAAACTTCGGCCTCGGCGTGTGCTTGACAGGTCACCGTTGACATGGTAGTTTATAAATTTATAGGAGATGATACGAATGTCCGACAATATTTATACTTTTGACAACGAGGAATATAAAAAATCTTACCGTCATACGACGTCGCATATTCTGGCACAGGCCGTCAAACGTCTGTATCCGAAGACAAAGCTCGCTATAGGCCCCGCAATCGCCGACGGCTTCTATTATGATTTTGATACGGAAGAGCCGTTTTCATCCGAGATGCTGGAAAGCCTGGAAGCCGAGATGCGGAAAATTATCAAGGAGAAGCTCCCCCTGGAGCGCTTTGAGCTTCCCCGCGCCGAAGCCATCAGGTTTGTGGAAGAGCGCGGTGAGCCTTATAAGGCCGAGCTGATCCGCGACCTGCCGGAGGATGCGATTATCAGCTTTTATAAACAGGGTGAGTTCACCGACCTCTGTGCCGGCCCCCATGTGGATAATACAAGCCGCATCAAGGCAAACGCCCTGAAGCTGACAAGCGTTACCGGCGCGTACTGGCGCGGCAACTCCGATAATAAAATGCTCCAGCGGGTCTACGGTACCTCCTTCATGAGTAAGGAAGAGCTGGATGCCTATCTGGAGCGCATCGAGGAAGCCAAGCGCCGCGACCACAGAAAGCTGGGTCGTGAGCTCGATCTCTTCGCTCTGTTTGACGAAGGCCCCGGTTTCCCGTTCTTTTTTCCGAAGGGCATGGTCATACGGAACGAGCTGGAGCGCTTCTGGCGCGAGCTGCACCATAAATGCGGCTACCAGGAGATTAAAACACCCATTATACTCAATGAGGAGCTCTGGCACCGCTCCGGCCACTGGGATCACTACAAAGAGAATATGTACTTTACGAAGATTGACGAAGGCGATTATGCCGTGAAGCCGATGAACTGTCCGGGCGGCATGCTGTCGTATAAGCGCCGGATGTGGTCGTACAAGGACCTGCCCATGCGCGTGGGCGAATTAGGCCTTGTCCACCGCCATGAGCTGTCTGGCGCGCTGCACGGCCTGATGCGCGTACGCGCCTTTACCCAGGACGACGCGCACATCTTTATGACGGACGAGCAGGCCGAGAGCGAGATCCTCGGCGTCATGACAAAAATCGACAGTGTCTACAAGATGTTCGGTTTCAATTATCACATTGAGCTTTCGACCTGTCCGGCGGATTTCATCGGTTCGGATGAAATGCGTCATTACAGTGAGGGTATTCTTAAAAATGTCCTCGATAAAAACGGAAAAGAGTACGTCCTGAATCCCGGTGACGGCGCATTTTACGGCCCGAAAATCGATTTTCACCTGGAGGACGCCATCGGGCGCACCTGGCAGTGCGGCACGATTCAGCTGGATTTCCAGATGCCGGAGCGTTTTGAGCTGGAGTATACGGGCGCCGACGGCCTGAAGCACCGCCCGATTATGATTCATACCGTCGCTTACGGCTCCATCGAACGGTTTATCGGCATCCTGACCGAGCACTTTGCCGGCGCATTTCCGTTGTGGCTCGCCCCTGTCCAGGTGATTGTCATGCCGATCACCGACCGCAGCCGCGACTACGCCGAGCAGGTCGCACAAAAACTGAGCGACGCCGGGCTCAGGATCGAAACCGACCTCAGAAGTGAAAAAATCGGTTACAAAATCCGTGAGGCCCAGATGCAGAAAATCCCTTATATGCTGGTGCTGGGTGACAAGGAAGCCGAAAGCGGCGCCGTCACCGTCCGGAAGCGGTCCGGCGGAGATCAGGGGTCGATGAGCCTCGACGATTTCATTGCCGCCGTGAAAGAGGAGCAAGCGTCACGGTCGTTATAAATCAGATTTTTTTTATTCAGAAAATGAGGTGCGATTGCGCCTCATTTTTTGCTTTATCCCGGTGATGGATATCGACAAAATTTACAATACATAACTGTTCTGTCTCCTTCGTACAATATGTTACAGCCACTATTATTCAAAGGAGTCATTACTTTGCAGAACAAAAGAAAGCTTGTATTGTCACTGGCGATTATCTTTGCGATCAATATAACGATCATATCGCTGATCCAGAGCTTTCAGGAAGCCGATGCCGCCGTATACAGGAGAGGTTCGGCCGGCTCTGTCGTAACACAGATACAAACAAAGCTTAAAAGCTGGGGCTACTATTTCGGCAGTATCGACGGCATATTCGGCAGCCGGACGGAGGCCGCCGTGAAATATTTTCAGCGTAAAAACGGCTTGACACCCGACGGTATCGCCGGACGGGCGACTTTAGCTGCCATAGGCATCAACACCTCCTCCGGCGCCACCTCCAGAACGAATGATATTAACCTGCTTGCCCGGCTTATATCGGCGGAAGCCAGAGGCGAGCCCTATACCGGACAGGTCGCCGTGGGTGCCGTTGTGCTCAACAGGACGGAGCACCCGTCGTTTCCGCACAGCATATCAGGCGTCATCTATCAAAAGGGCGCTTTCACCTGCCTCCAGGACGGCCAGTTTTATGAACCTGTTTCCGACAGCGCGTACAAGGCGGCGCGGGACGCTCTGAACGGCTGGGATCCTTCCGGCGGCGCTATTTATTATTTCAACCCGGCAACAGCCACCAACGCCTGGATCTGGTCCCGTCCGCTCATCGTTGTGATCGGAAAACACAGGTTCTGCGCCTACAAATAACTCAATCACCGCACCGAAAAAAAGGCTGCCGCATTAAAACGTGACAGCCTTCTTATCCCTTTCAGTTATATGCGCTCATTGCTTTTTCAATGCCGGCGCTAATGATCATTTCGACAGCTGCCGCCGCGTTTTCTGCGGCCTCTGTTATGAGTTTTGTCTCTTTGTCCGAAAAAGTTGAAAGCACCCAATCCGCCATATCGAAATCAGGATGCGGCGGTGCTCCGACACCAATTCTGACTCTCGGAAAATTATCGCCCCCGCATTTTTCGATAATATCCTTGAGCCCATTATGTCCGCCGGCGGACCCGCTGCGCCTGATCCTGATTTTGCCGACGGGGAGCGACACGTCATCCGATACGACGACGATATGTTCAAGGGGAAGCTTGAAAAACGCCTTCGCTGCTGAAACAGCACTGCCACTCAGATTCATGTAGGTCTGCGGCTTCATGAGTAAAACCTTCTGGCCGCCAAGGTCGCACACTCCGGTCAGCGCTTTGTATTTAAGCCGGTCAATTTTAATGCCGGCTTTTTTCCCCAAAATGCCCGCCGTTAAAAACCCGACGTTATGGCGCGTCCCGTTATACTTCGTGCCGGGATTTCCCAAAAAGACAGCGATCCAGGCTGCCGGTCCGGCCTTTTTCCTTAAGAACATATCGCCACCTGATTTATATTATTCATTATCTGAAAAGCGTCGAAATCGATACTTCCTCATAGACTCTTTCAATAGCTTCGGCAAAAAGCGGAGCCGCTGTGAGATATTTGATCTTCGGGTTGACCGCTTCGCCCGGATACGGAATGGTGTCGGTAAAAATCAGCTCTTTTATATAACTGTTATTTATTTTTTCAACTGCCGTGCCGGACAGAACACCGTGGGTCGCGCACGCATAAATATCCTTGACTTTTCCGATCTCAACAAGCGCTTTTGCCGCACCGCACAGACTTCCGGCCGTATCCACCATGTCGTCGTACAAAATGACGTTTTTATCCTTTACCTCGCCGATAATATTCATAACCTCTGACTGATTTGCCTTTTCCCGGCGCTTATCGATGATCGCAAGGCCAAGGCCCATCTTGAGGGCGAAGGTCCGCGCCCTTGACACCGAGCCGACGTCCGGTGAGACAACAATAACGTCCTCCGCTCCTTCGCCGAACTTTTTAATATAATACTCGGCAAAAAGAGGGCTTCCCAATAAGTTGTCAACGGGGATATCAAAAAAACCCTGTATCTGCGAAGCATGCAAATCCATTGTGAGTACACGGTCGGCGCCTGCCGATGTGATCAGATTTGCCACAAGCTTAGCGGATATAGGGTCTCTGGCTTTCGCCTTTCTGTCCTGCCTTGCGTATCCAAAATATGGTATGACCGCCGTAATACGGCCCGCCGAAGCCCTTTTGCAGGCATCCACCATGATGAGCAGCTCCATCAGATGGTCATTGACCGGCCCGCACGTGGGTTGAATGATAAAGACATCCGAGCCTCTCACGGATTCGTAAAGCGACACGGAGATTTCCCCGTCAGAAAAGCTTGTCACTTTCGAGTCTCCCAGCCGGATGCCAATGTTTCGGCAAATGCTCTCGGCAAGCGCCTTATTGGCATTGCCTGCGAAAATCTTTATATCTTTTCCATGTGAAACCAATGTAATCCCCCTCTTTCCTCCCGGATGTCTGTATTATATCAAATATCTCGGCGAAAAAAAATAGTTTCGCTTTCAATATTTTGAAAGTTCCGACGATTTGGAGAAGATAAATGAGAACATATCACTCTTCACTAGGCTCCGACCCCTTGCTGCGTGCCATCGCTGCCGCCGGACGGACACAAGCCGGGATTCATTCCGCTCAGCTGGTTCATGTTTCCGTGCGCCTTGTATCGGCTGAGCTGCGCTGCTTCGAAAGAGGCGGAAGCGAATGGCTGCCGATTGACACAATCGGCAGCCTGTCCGGCCATATCGGAAAAAACGGAATCAGCTCCAGTAAAAAAGAAGGGGACGGGTATACTCCTGCCGGACTTTTCAAACTCGGCCATGCCTTCGGCATCAGGGAGAAGCCTGAGACAAAAATGACATACAGGAAGGTCACGAAGGACAGCTTCTGGGTCGACGACCCCGCTTCCCGTTTCTATAATATGTGGATTGAGGGCCGTCAGTATGCCGACTGGTCCAGCGCCGAGCGTTTATCCGATTATCCGCGGGAATATGCGTACGCCGTCATCATTGAATATAACACCGCCGAAAGACTCCCCGGGAGGGGCTCCGCCGTTTTTCTTCACTGCGGGAACAGCCCGACATCGGGCTGCATCGCAGTGCCGGAGCAGGCACTTTTAAAAATCCTGAAATGGCTGGACCCGGGCAAGTCGCCGGTAATACTTATCGGTGACAGCTGAACAGTCAGAAGCGTTATGAAGACATATTCTTCAGCTCATCGGTCATGCTGTTTCTGTAGTCCCTGACGGTATTGGTGAGAGTATAATCGTTCTCCTCCAGGATCTTCAGGTATTCGGCGGCCGCAGCGATGATGGTGCTGTCACCGCCGCTTGACACTGCATTCTGATAACTGTCGAGAAATTCCTGATCGAGTTCCCTTGTCGTGTTATCAAAAGCCGGCGTATTATCCTGCCCAAAGAACCAGGCGTCAACATAAATCATATATCTCAGCTCGACCTGACCGAATACCGCAGAGTCCGGATATGCAGCCATAAATCTTTCCGCCGCTTGCGCGCGGGCAAATACCTCGTCGATTGGTATAATGATGGCGGCGTCCGTCGACATTCTCCCGTCTGATTCCTTTGCCATTATATCGATATAGGCGGCAATATCGGCAGACGCGTATTCTGAGACATCCTTATAAGCGCCGTAATCAATAACGGCCTCGTACATGCCCTCCGGTACGATGATTTTATAACCCCTGTCAAAAACCTCCTGCAGCAAGGTTTTCAGTTCGGGATTCGTCATTTTTGAAAGGTCGTTAATCACCTTTTCATTATATGGTTCGTTGGACTTGCCGATCAATTCGATCAGGCTGCTGCTCAGAACCGTTCCTTGGGCGAGGGTTTCCTTTTGATATGCCTCGAAAGAGAGTATCATCCTGTTGGCATTATCAGGGGACAATTTTGAAATATCCTGCCGCATTTTTGCTATGAGGGCTTTTTCATTCCCCTGTAAATTCAACAGCGCTTCATATTTATCCATAATCGGCTGCTGTGCTTCTTCAGACGGCGGCTTGCTGCCCTCCGGTTCCGCGCTTGACCCGGCGCCCGGATCTGAAGTAGCAGGGCTAGTGATTGCCGGTGTGTCCGAATCCGGCGACAGGCTGCTGTTCACCTCTTTGCTGCCGCAGCCGGATCCGATTACTGTCAAAAAAAGAATGGCGGCGGTCATCAAAAACCATTTTGTTCGCATGCTTGAGTCCTCCGTGACTTTATTTTCTGCTTTTTCTCTGATGGTATGACTGCAAAACCGTCTAAAAAGTTCCTTGAGATGAGTTTATTCTGTGCATCAGGTGCAATCTGCCATTTTGTAACAATTATAAATAAATCTAGACATCATATATAAATAGTGCTACACTAAAGCCAGCAAAACAGTGCAAAATAGCCATATTCCTACAGTTTTGTAAATGATCGGCGCAAGGAAAGCGCACCTTCAATCGTATTACTAATTGAGATCCCATGTTTTTAACTAAAAAGGAGGAAATTTTTATGGACATCAAGGGTAAAATTGAGGAAATTGTCAAAAAGGTGAAATCGGACAAGGACTTTGCATCCAAGTTTAAAAGCGACCCGGTAAAGGCTGTTGAATCTGTCATTGGTATAGACCTTCCCGACGACCAGATAAAAAGTGTCATTGAAGGGGTCAAGGCAAAGGTGTCTCTGGATCAGGCAGGGGGTCTGCTCGGTTCAGTGAAAAAGCTGTTTTAAGCAGTCTGCAAATGAAGCGGTTATTTGTTATCTGAAAACCACAAAGCGAGCATAATTATTGAAAGGATGTGAGTAAAGTATGGCAGTTGTTAAGGTTGTAGAGATACTGGCCGAGTCAAAGGAAGGGTGGGAAGCCGCTACTAAAAATGCTGTTTCAGAAGCATCAAAGACTGTAAGGAACATCCAATCCGTCTATGTCGAAGGCTTCCAGGCTGTTGTGGAAAAAGACGGCAGTCTTATGTACCGCGTCGATACCAAGATATCATTTATCGTTGATTAGCGTCACTGATGGGAATGGCGAGCAGCAGCAGCTTGGCCGTCATTCCCATCAGTAAAACCTGTTTATATTAATACGTTAATGGAGGCGGGAAACAATGGGTAGAGGCGGCGGAGGCGGCGGGGGCGGCAGCCGGGGCGGCGGCGGTTCGTTTGGTGGCAGCCGGGGCGGCGGAGGCAGAAGCGGCGGCTCGTTTGGCGGTCGGGGCGGAGGTTCCTTTGGAAGAGGGAGCTTTGGCGGCAGTGGCGGTTCATTTAGCGGCGGAAGCTCCTACAGACCTGGCGGCGGCGGATCGTTTGGCGGCAGTTTCCTTGGCGCTTTTGCCGGCAGCAGAATGGGCAGCGGCTCGTCAGGCGGCGGAAATCACAACGCACCTTCAGGCGGCGGCAGCACAAGAAGCGGCTGCGGCGCTGCAGCTATTATTCTGATCGTCGTTATTATCATTATCGCCGTCATATTTGCCGTGAGTTCCGGCGGTTCAGATGTCACAAAATCAACGGTTGCGCGCGAGCCCCTGCCAAAAGGGTCTGTCAATGAGACCGATTATTATAAAGACGAATTGGGATGGATCGGAAGCAAGTCTGTCCTTACCGAAGGGCTGAAACACTTCTATGACAAAACAGGTGTCCAGCCGTATGTCTATATTACGGACACTGTTGACGGTTCTCACTACCCCTCGCTCAGCGACCTGCAGGTTTTCGCAAATAACCTTTACAACGAACTGTTTACCGATGAGGCGCATCTACTCCTCGTCTTTTTCGAGTATACGCCCAGCGACTATATGCAGTATTATGTGACCGGCACTCAGGCAAAGGGTGTTATAGATGATGAAGCCGGAACGATTCTCCTCGATTATATCGATAAGAATTACTACAACACCAATTTGTCCGAAGATGAATTTTTCAGCAAATCCTTTACAGATGCAGCCGATCGAATGATGGAGGTGACGAAATCACCCTGGATCATCGTGCTCGTGGTGTTGGGTATCATCGTGATTATCGTCATTTTGTTTGCCTGGTGGAAACACGCGAAAAAACAAAAAAACCTGGAGGCTCAGCAAACGGAGCAAATACTCAACACACCGCTTGAAAAATTCAGCGACAGCGAAGCCGAGGACCTTGCGAAAAAATACGACAACGAGAAAAAAGAATAAATAAACTTAAGGGGGAAGCTTTATGGCTATTCTGGAACGGTTCGGCGATATTATCAAAGCAAATATCAATGCGATTATTGACAAAATGGAAGACCCGTCCAAGATGATTGATCAGTATCTGCGCGACATGATGGAGGATTTTGCCGAGGTCAAGCAAAGTACTGCGGGCGTTATGGCCGAAGAAACACGGACAAAGCGGCTGGTCGATGAAAATCAGGCCGAGACAGCGAAATACGCCGAATATGCAAAAAAGGCATTGGCGGCCGGCAACGAAGGTGATGCCCGCACATTTATCGCAAAAAAGCAACAGCTGGAGAATGTCGGCGCTTCTCTGATGACCACGTATGCCGCTGCCCATGAGAATGCCGTTAAGATGCGCCAGATGCACGACAAGCTGGCCTCCGATATTGAGACCCTGAAATCGCGCCGCGAAATGATTAAAGCCAAGGTGGCCGTCGCGAAAACTCAGGAATCACTGAATGAGGCAGCCTCATCAATAGGCACGGCGCAGGGCGCCATGAATGCTTTCAGCCGCATGGAAGACAAAGCGAGCAAAATGCTTGATGAAGCAAACGCGATGGCAGAACTGAACAAGGCACCGGTTGACGAGGCAAAAGCACTGGAAGAAAAATACGCGGCTTCCGGCTCGGCCTCTGTTGACGACGAATTGGCGCGGCTGAAAAACGAACTTGGCTTGTAAGTTTCATAGTTACAAAATATAGATAAATTAACGAATAGGAGTTGGCATCATGGCAGGAAAGTTCGTCATTAAAAAAACAAACACAGGAGTAAAGTTCGATCTCAAGGCATCAAACGGCGAAATCATATTGACATCAGAAGTTTATAGTGAGCTACCGTCCTGCAAAAACGGTATTGAAAGCGTCAAAACAAATGCCCCGGCCGCAAATCTTGAGGATCAGACAGCAGAAGGTTTTAACACGGAAAAGAACCCGAAGTTTGAAATGTATGCTGATAAAGCAGGTGAATTCCGTTTCAGGCTGAAAGCAAAGAACGGTCAGATCATTGGCGTGAGCGAGGGATACAAAGCCAAAGCTTCCTGCCTGAACGGCATTGAATCCGTAAGAAAGAACGCTCCTGACGCTGTCGTCACAGAACAAACGGCATCCTGAGCAGCTTTCCGGTTAGTAAGCACTAGCCCGCCAGCCGTTGCGGCTGGCGGGCTTTTTTAGTAGTCAAATAGTAGTCAGGTGTGGTCATAAGGCGGCGCTTCTTCAAGCTCTCGCACTCTGCGATATGAGTTCCACTCCTATCAGCAACAGACACTTACCACAGCTTGCCGAAGAAACTACAACTAATTTCTCAACCTTGAAATTTTCCCGTTCAAGAAGCATAATGGAACCATAAACAATATACATTTTCCGTAGGCGGAGAGCAGTATACCGGCTCGGTGACGCGGGTTTTTCCCGGCGGCAGCCATATGCGGCAGAGCATCCCGGAGCGCTACCTTCCCTTCTGGCCCATGTGAATGCGGAGGACGGTGAGACAGCAGGCTTTGCCGGCCCTGTTATGATAGGGGGAGGCGTTGCCGCCCATAGAAAGGGGGATGACGATGGAAAAGACACCGGGGAAAATACAATGGCATATCAGCGTGCCCATATTCAAAAACACGGTAATTTTGAAGCAGATGGGAATCGCTATTGGCATCCCTTTCGGCCTTGTCGCACTGGTGATCGGGCTTTCATCGGGCAAGAGCGTGTACGCGCTTTACGGATTAGGATTGATCGGAGCGCTGATGTTTTTTACCTGGCTTTTTATCATGGCGGTCTATCGGGGAAAGTATGAGGCCGAGTTTGTGCTGGACGATAAAGGCGTACTCTGGCGGACACAGGCAAAACAGGTGAAAAAGAATCGGATCGTAAATACCCTGACGGTCGTATTGGGGCTGCTTTCCGGCAAGCCCGCAGTGGCGGGTGCCGGATTGCTGGCACAGTCGCAGCAGGAGGCTTTTCTCAAATGGAACCGCGTTACAAAAGTGAAATACAAGCCGAAAAGCCATACCATCCTTTTACGGGGCGGCTGGACGGATCAGATCGCGTTGTTCTGCGCGGCGGAGAGCTATTCACAGATCGAGCATGAGGTTATGCTTAGGACAACGCACTTGAAAGCGAAAGGCTGATGATATCCGGTTATTTTTTTAACCGCATACGATTCAGGCATTTGATCGTGGCTGTGCTTTTGACGGCGCCGCTGCTTTACTCCTGTATGCTGCTCCCGCCCACTCCCACCGATGAACAGATTTTGCAGGCGGTAACGGCCTCTAACAATACCCAAACAGAGCCACTGGAACTGATCTATGAAGAAATGCAAAGCCTTTTTATGTCGAAAGCTTTATCACGCTGCGGCTCGGAGAAGATGGCATTTACCGGAATGAGCCGCTATAAGGGGGACCGATTATGAAAAGGGACTGATTCCTCGTATACTGATCACGCTGCTGGGCATTGGCCTCATTTTCATGGGCGCATCCCAGGTCGTTCTCGGCTTTGCCGGCAAAAGCGCGTCTGCCGTCGTCACCGATATCCGGCGGGAGGGCGGCGAGCGCACGGATGGCAAGCCGGGGCGCTATACCTACAATATCAGTTACACATTTTCCTTACCCGACGGGAAAGAGATTAACGGATTTACAAAGAAGATCGGAGATTCGGTCTATCTGAAAGCCGATGGAACATCGACTGTGCGGGTGCGG
>JAAYBH010000345.1 GCA_012718935.1 Clostridiales bacterium | reverse complement strand
ACGATCATCGCGGACTGGTACGGCGCCAGCATCACGAACAGCAGCTACTTCTATACGGACGGCGTTCACCTCAAAAGCGCCGGTGTCTCCGCCCTTGCAAAGCTCATCGCCGACGCGATCGTCAATATCCAATAAGCAGAATAAACCGTTCCCAGCGCCGCCGCCAGGCGGCGCTTGTTATGAAAGGATTGAGCAGCATAAAGCAGCGAATGATTGCCTTACTGTTACTGGGTGTCTTTCTTTCGTCTGTCACGCCTGCGGCGGCTGCCGCGAATATGGGTGCGGGCGGGTACTATTACTATACGAGCATTGTGACGCATCTCTGGGACGTGCCGATCAATTCCATAAACATCGGCGGAACGACGCTGATTGACGCGGAATCCATGGCCCATTACGGCTTCACGGTGACGTGGCTTCCGGAGCAGCGCCGACTGGCGCTCCAGGACAACATCACACAGAAAGCGGATGAGACAGCCGTTTCCGGTGCGCCGCTGGATATGGCGTCCGGCAAAGCGGGCAGGGTCGCCGGCAGGTATTACCATACCGATATCGTGACCACGCTCAACGGCCTGGTCGTTGAGAGCTGCAACATCGGCGGCAGGACGTTTATCTCGGCGGAGGGTATGCGCGACTTCGGTTATACGGTTGACTGGGACGATGAGGCGCGCCTGCTGTCAATCGGCGCGCAAGACATGCCTGTGCCAGAATCGCCTCTCACACCGGATATGACCTCTTATGAAACAGCGCTGCAGGAAATCCGGAGCTTGTGGTTTTTTGAATCACTCTGGGAGCATGAAACGGATTTCTGCATGATCATATACGGCGTGCAGAAAGGTACGTCCCACGGTGAGGCTTATATGCTTCAGCTTATACGTAAGGCGGACGGGAAAACGATCAATATGATATCCCGGACAGGCTTGGGCTCGGATTTTGGCCACCATCCGCTTCTTTATGACTTTCTAATGAGCAGCGATGACAAAACGCTTTACTTCTCCTGTGATTCAAACGGCGTGACGTATCATTTTCAAGCGGATTTGGCATCAGGACTTGTGACAAGAGCAAGCACTTGAATTTGCCGCAAGTTAACAAAGGCCCGGCGTTCGTGATGACGCCGGGCTTGTTATAACATCGACTCAACGGTTTGTCAGACCAGATGCAGTTTTGAGACAACCCCGGTCTTTATTTCATTATCCCGAACGAGGCCACCTGGCAGTTGTATTTTTCTTTCAGCGCAGCCATGGCGTCCTTGTCTTCAAGACGCGCGGGATCGTTCGTTTTGATGGAGGTGTAATCCTCCAGCAGATCGAGCCAGTGGGTCAAACCAGCCAGATCAAACATGATGGCTTTCCCCTTTGCCGTAAAGGAACGCGGCGCGTATGGAGGGATTTTCACAAGGCAGTCGTGAGTGGCGGTGAATTCCTCGCCGGCGACCTTGAAACGCACCTCCCCGTCAATGATGTAAAATATATCCGTGTTGGGATTATCCTCAAAAAACTCCACCGTGAAGCCGTCCTCCATCTCCGCCTTCCAGAGCTCCGTGAGGCCGTTATTTTCCCAGCGGCCCGTGTACTGCTTCATGGTGACGCCCTCCAGCTCATAAACGCCCAGGGGTCGGTCAGGCGTCCGCACCTCCGGGACCTCCGATTTGTCCACCCGCACGCTGACAGGTGTCTCTCGGATGATATTGTCCGCCCGCAGCAGGTATCTCTGGAAGGACGCCAGCCCCTCCAACTGCTTTGGGTTGACTTCGCGGATGTATGCCAGGTTCTTAAGCGTGCCGGACATGTTGATATCGTGAAAAATCCCCCTGTAGACGGTGGGTTCCGGGAAGGACATCTGATGCCCCATCCAGGGCTGGACATGGATGATGTCACCCGGTACAAGGCGGCAGGTTTTGCCCCGGACCGTCAGATCGCAGCAACCCGTTGTGATAAAAAATGTCTCCCAGCCCACGGAGTGCTCGTGGTATCGCGCCGTGCCGTACATGATGGTATCCACAAAATCGAACATCAGGTGAGGCCCCTCCGGCAGGCTGATGATCCTCTGGTCCTCCTCCAGCGCCCCCGTCTCGGGATTGAACATCTGGCTGACACTCAAATAATCCGCCGGGTCCAGCAGGTTGATCAAATATTTATGCTTCATGATTGACGCCTCCTGTTATGTAGATT
>JAAYBH010000344.1 GCA_012718935.1 Clostridiales bacterium | reverse complement strand
TTTTCCTTGATTTTCTGGTTCTGGCCCTGGACAACGGAGACCATGATGACCACGGCGGCGACGCCGATGATGATGCCCAGCATGGTCAGAAAGGACCGGACCTTATTGGAGAAAATCGACTTGGCCGCCATTTTGAAGCCTTGCCGGACGTTCATGTGGCGACCCCCTCTCGCAGGCTGTCCTCCACGATGACCCCGTCGGATATGCGGATCAGCCGGTTGCAGGCGCCCGCCAGCTCGGTATTATGGGTGATGAGGATAACGGTCGTCCCTTCCCCGTTCAGACCCATGAGAATTTCCATCACATGCTCGCCTGTTCTCGAATCCAGCGCGCCGGTGGGCTCGTCGGCCATGATGATCGCCGGCTTTGTGGAGATGGCGCGGGCGATGGCAACGCGCTGCTGCTGGCCGCCGGACATCTCCGAGGGCTTGTGATGGGCCCGGTCCGTCAGCTTGACGCGTTCCAGCGCTTCCATCACCATTTCCCGGCGCTTTATGCCGGAGATGCCCTGATAAATAAGTGGCAGCTCCACGTTCTCATAGGCGTTCAGCGCCTGGATCAAATGAAACCCCTGAAATACAAAGCCGACTTCCTTATTGCGAATCTTCGACAGCTGCCTGTCGGTTAATTCGCCCACATCCTGCCCGTCCAGATGATACGTCCCGTAGGTGGGGATGTCAAGGCAGCCCAGAATGTTCATCAGTGTGCTTTTACCGGAGCCCGAGGCGCCGACGATACTCAGGAATTCTCCCCTTTGCACCTGGAGCGAGACGCCGCTGAGGGCGCGGACCTCGTTTTCGTACCCCTCGTTATATATCTTATAAGCGTCTTTTAAATCGATCAAATCCAAAGCCCCACTCCTAACCCCTCATGATGACCGTTCCGCCGCCGCCGCCCATTTCCCAGGAACTGCCGTTATCGGTCATGTACTGGGTGAAGACGACGGTACCCTCGGCGGCGCCGTCAATGATCTCGGCAAAGGAGTTGTCTGACAGCCCGACCGTGACGGGCACCGCATAGAAGCCCTCCGGCACCGGTAGGCCAAGCACTTCGGCGTCCAGCGCGTTCTCCGGCTTTTCCTCGGCTTGAATGAACAGGCAAGGCCCGCTTTCTGTGTACCTGACGGCCTGGACGGGAACCGTCAGGCAGTTGTCGGACTGGGAGGCCACGAGGCTGTAGTCCACATACATGCCCGACATCATCGTACCGGTGACATTGTCCACCTTGATGACGGCCGGGTAATAGGAATAGCCGTTTTCATACTTGCCCTCCAGGCTCACCGATTCGACGATACCCGTAAAGAATTCCTGGCCGTTCCGTCCCCACTGGGTGATCTGGCACATCATGCCGGGCTTGACGTATGTCACATTAATCTGGTCGATCTGGGCCTCCACCGTCATAACCGCCGTATCGGCGATGTTGATGGCGACACGCCCGGCTTCGACCCTTTCGCCGGGGACAAGCGTACAGGACAGCACCGTGCCGTTCATCGGTGATACGGCGTTAAAATTATCGAGATTGTCCTGTGCCTTTTTAAGCTTCTCGCGGGCGTCCCGGAGCTGGTTTTCGATGGTCGCCACCTGCTCGTCGTTATCCTCGGCGTCCAGCCTCAGGAGCAGCTCTCCGGCTCTGACGGAGGCGTAGTTGAGCAGGTTGACGGCGCTGGCCTCCCCCTGGGCCTTTGTGACAATATCCGTCGAGCGGTAATAAGCCAGCTTGCCCGCCTCGTACGGGTAGACGGTTTCATTCGACGCGCCCGTCAGGACGGCTGTGGCGCCTGTGTCGCCGGTCAGCGTGCCGGGGTTGTCCAGTGTAATGACGACCTGAAACAGGAGGGAGCCCTCTGTCGTTATCTTCCGGACATAGTTGATCTCGGTCACCTTGCCGCTCAGCTGGCTCATGGAGGAGGGAATGGAGACGACGGCTGTCTGCCCGGCCTTGATGTCATTCTCATAGGCGTAGTTGAAATACAAGGCGAGCTTCATTTTGCTGTCGTCCACAAGCGTTGCGATTTTTTGACCCGTCCCAACCTGATCGCCCACCTTGATCTCTGCAACGTTCAAAAGCGTCCCGCTGTATTCGGCCGTGACGGCGAGATGGTTATACGCCTCGTTGATGGCATTGAGCTGCTTTTCATAATTTTTCACGGTCTTTTGCGCGTCCTCCACAGCTGCCAGGGCCTCCGTGCTGTCTATCGTATACAGCGGGTCGCCCGTTAGGACCTGATCGCCCTCTTTGACGAAAACCTCAAGCACGGTACCGCCGGAGGACAGCGTCATGGATGCTGATTCCATCGCCTTTGTCAGGCCGCTGCCGGTGACGGTGCTCTGGATCGAGCCTCTTTGGACAATGTCCGTTAAAACCTGCTTGTCTTCCTCGGCCTTGTAAAAAAGCTTGTAAAGTCCGAAGGCAATACCGGCCAGGACGATCAGGACAATCCCCAGGGTGATGAGGATTTTGAGCGTTTTCTTATTCTTTTTCCTCTTTTTCAGCTGAGGTTCCATGACTGCCGGCCCGGCCGCGGTTTTCAATTCATCCATTTGTCTGCCCCCTAAGGTAAATATTGCTATCAATATAATGACGTATTGTATCAGATAAAGTTCCAGAAATGTAAAAATTCTGTGAACATGCTTTACCATTATAAAGCACGTTCCGACCGGATTAAAGTGCTTTGGGAAACAAACAGGTTACAATCCGGTGATAGTTTGAACATATAATACGGAAACGGGCGATTTGTAATCGCCCGTCGTTATATATCATTATTTTCAAATCGCTTAACTCTTTAAATACAGCGCCCGCATCTTGTCCAGCGTCCGGATGAGATTGTCCCGCAGCTCGGGAGGCTCCAGAACCTCCACATTCTCACCATAAGCCAGGAAATAGCTGTTCAGCCATTCGCCTTTCGGAATGGAGGTCTCCACGAGCAGGGAACCGTCCTCCTCCTCCCTGATGCAGTGATGGGGGTACTCGTCGTAAATACGGAAGGAAATCGGAGGGAGGGCTCGGAATCTAACGGAGATCAGCTCATAATCCGGCTTGCCCTGCTCCGTCGTAATGACCTGCTCCGGCGTTTTTCTGGAAAAGCTTTCGCTTTGAATGATGATTCTATCCATGCGTGAAAGCTTGAAGAACCTGTCCGTGCCGCGCGTTCTGCAATAAGCGTACAAATACCAGGCTTGGCCGCGGAAAATGAGCTTGAGCGGTTCGACGGTGCGGAACGTTTTCCCGCCCTTGCTGCCGTAGTAATCAAAGCTCAGGACACGGCGCGCCAGAATCGCCTCCTTCAGAAGCGAAAAGCTGTCCT
>JAAYBH010000343.1 GCA_012718935.1 Clostridiales bacterium | reverse complement strand
TCTTGTTCAGATGTGTTGCCACCAACACCTGATAGCGGTCGCCCCAAAGACGTTTTGCCAGCTTGACGCCAATTTCATGGCACTGCTCCGGCGTGACTTCTTCTGGCTTGAAGCTCTGGTATCCGTGATAAGCCACATTGCCATGCAGCTTACCGAAGCGCTGCTTGACCGCCGTCATCTGCTCATATACTGCTTCCGGGTCGCAGCCGACACCTGAAACATAGAAAAAATGCTCATCTGCGCAGGCGGTTTTCTGACTATTCCCCGCGTAATGAAGCGCCAGCTGCAGATCTCGGTATTCTGTTTTCTCCGGATTTCCGGCGTAGTCCACAAGTCGTTTTAAGCTGTCATGCACTGGCCATATTTTCGTGGTGGCCATCGTCGTTCACCTCATTCTCAGCCGCGAGAGCGTGAAGCTCGGTTTTCGTCATCTGCCGTTGTCCGTGAAGAATTCTCTGCGTATCTTTCAGAAAGCTAACAAGATAGCTTTTGAACTGTTCATCCCCCAAATACCGGCGATCCTCCAACAAAAGCTCCACCTGCCAGCACATATCATAGATGCGATCGTTTGGCAGCTCCTGCGGTGCATAGCCATTTGCCAACTGGCGGAGATACTCCGAAACGGTCAGCTTGCAGCGTCCGGCAAAGCGTTCGATGCGCTGCTTTTCCTGTTCATTCACGCGTATATTGATGCCGCGTTGTCTTTTGCGATTGCTCATAATATCTTCCTTTCTTCCCAGGGGTTACAGGGGCAAGAGCCCCTTTCGGTCGAAGGACCGCGGCGGCGTGGCAACACAAAGCCTATGCTCGCTACACGTCAAGACAGTGCGCCCCCTGTATTGCCGCCCTCAGCGGAACCCATGGCTTCAAAAAACATTTGGTCGGCATTTATCTGATCCGGAGAGCCGTTTTCAAAGTAATCGACACTATAGAGAAACACCTCATCGGTATCGGGATTGTAATCAAAGCCGATATCAATAATCCGGCCTATCGGTATTTCCTTGAAGCCGAAATAATTCTGACGCGGCCATGTGACTACAAATATTTTTTCGCCATTGTCTAAGGTCAGATATGCGATGAGACAGTGCTTCCCCCAACGCTTGCAATCAAGCCTTGCATAATAATCACCACCAATCTCTTTATCCACGCGATGGTAGCCTGTCGTATTAAAATCTGACCAGGCAAACTGTCTCTTTGAATAAGCGTAAAACTCCATTTTTTATTCCTCGATTATTTTGTGTTGTGACGCTTGTGACGGCTGTGACGGTTTTTCCGCAATAGAGAAACTTCCGTCATTTGCGTCACTATCGTCATTTCTTTTCAGCCGGATCAGGCGGCTTGTTCCTGTTCGTTTAGTTTGATATTTGATACCGGCAGGCTGCAGCACATCATAATAATAATGACTGAGCAGCCTGGTTACAGCGCTAGCCGATGTCTCACTATTCTCCATTTGGTTCAGAAGCTCTGTAGCCGTACCCATCCATTCGCTGCGGCTGCTCATGAAATTCACCAGCTCAAAAAGAAAAGCGGGAACCTCTTCGTTGCGAAGCTCCTCACTGTTCTTCCGTTCAATCAGCTGCCAGATAGTGCCGTCGAACTGCAGTCTCATTTGCTGATACTCGATATCGCGCCCGGTTGCCAGCAGAACGGCTGTG
>JAAYBH010000342.1 GCA_012718935.1 Clostridiales bacterium | reverse complement strand
GGAGGTGTTTCTTGCTATGGCAAAGAATGATACGTCTATAACGGTACGCGTTGATAAGGATTTAAAAGAAAATGCGGAACAGGTTCTTTCGTATATCGGACTCAATATGACTTCCGCGATTAATGTATTTTTACGCAAGGTCGTTGATGAAAAAGCTATCCCGTTTATGCTTAATTCGCGAAAACTCGGAATTACAACCACGTTTTCTGAAGATGAAATAACAAAGAGGATGAACGATGCGCTCCGGGAGGACTTTAAATTCAGCCGCGAGCACAGCCTACCTGTCGCTCTTTATGATGAAAACCTTAAAAAGGCATACGTTGAATATCCGGATGGCAGACGGGAGTATGTATGACGGATTTAAAATTTAATTTTCCCGTCATACTTGTGATTGCTGGGCCGAACGGGTCTGGAAAGACTACGGTGACGCGTGGTATAAGGGATTTTGAAGTTGTCGGCTTTTATATTAATGCTGATGAAATCAAGGTTAAGCACGGGATAACTAATAAAGAGGCGGCTGATGAAGCCGATAAGCTCCGCAATGAGTTTGTGAAGGCGGGCCTGGATTTTACCTTTGAAACTGTATTGTCAACGGAAAAGAACCTGTTGTTGATGCAGGAAGCTAAAAGAAATGGGTACGAGGTGCGCTGCATATACGTCCTCACAAAGGACGTCGGTATCAACGTAGCCAGGGTTAAGCGCCGTTATGCGCTTGGCGGACATTATGTGCCGGAAGACAAGGTGCGGAAGCGCTTCTTTAAGGCCCTCACATTGCTGCCGAGGGTTGTAAAAGCCTGCGATTCGATTTTAATCTACGACAACTCCGAGAACTACAATATTTCGCTGATTTTCAGTAAAACGCGTCTCGGTAGCAAGATGTTTCCGAATCGGTTCTGGTCGGAAGATGCAATTTCAGTGCTTGTTGAAGAGTAAAAAAACATAAACGCCGGGCTGTCCCGGCGTTGTTGTTTATAACGCTTGTTGCCGAACAAAAAAACTCCGGACGAAGCCAATCGCCCGGAGCTTTGTTTTTTGTATAACGCAATTTACGGTGCCTGTCCGCCGATGAGCCTGCAATAGGCTGTCTTGAACGCCTCATCGTTCATCTTTATCATCTCCTCGGATGCCGTGAGCTCGTCGGCCCTGTCGCAGTAATCGTATACCGCCAAATAACCGACCTTTTTGCCCTTATAAATATTCTGCTCGCAAACCTGGACCGTGGATACCTCGTGCTCCTCCATGCAGCTCAGGCACAGCCTTACTTCTTTCTTTATCGTTTCCATTCCGAAACCTCCTTGTTGCGGCTTATGTGACCAGTTCCAGCGTAACGGCGTATACCTCGGTGTCCGGCTGGTGGTACGACTCCCATCTGCGCTCCCTGAACCATTCGGTGTCGTCCGGCTTGTCACAGGAGGAGTAGTAGTAAAACCTCCGGTTGTAGAAAAGGCTTCTCCCGTATTTTTTCAGGAATTCACTGTGGGTCATTTTTTCAACGGAAGCGACCTTGACGTACATCCGGACATATTTGTCAGGCATCTTCGGGGCATAATGCCATGTATGTATCCCGGGAGGGTTATCGGCCATATACAGGATATTCCCATCCTCGTCGAGCATCCAGGTTTCCTGGACGCCGATGATGTCGCCGGCTTTTATTTTTGGCCTGGAAAAGTGTTTTTCAATAATGCTTTCCCCGTTCAGCAGGGCTTCGACCATCTTGACCTCAAGGGCCTTATTGCCGATGACCCGCTCGGGCTTGACGTCAGTTGAGGGTTGCCGGCGCCTGCCGTCCTTTTTCCCGCTTGCCCCTCGAAGCAGCCGTTTGATGTAATCCTTTATAGAGCCCAGTATCGTGTTGACCCGCTGCCTGATGTCGTTGGCCGTGAGGCGCGCGTTCAGGAATAAAGCCATTGAATTGATGCCGTGCATCCTGGAGAAGATAATGCGCTCCTGGTCTGTATCATCCAGCCCGGCGACAATGTTGAAGCTGTCGAAGCCGTGGCCCTTCATCTCGGTTATCAGCTCCCCGAACATCTCGAAGGTCATCTTCCGGCCGTTATATCCCTTCCCGCCGATGACAACCGGGCCTCCGGCCATGTCTTTTTCCAGGTCAAAGAACGTCAGCTCCGGCTTGAAGAAGAGCTCGGTCGCACATATCGCAAAAGCGACCTCTAGTCTGTTGTCGCTGATGTCGGCCGGATTATACGCGTGCCTGATGACCGTCATTGCGCTGTTATCTCTGTTTATCATATCGTGTTCCTTTCGGCGGCGTTTTCCGCCAGGCGGCAGCGTTGTCCGCTATATATTGCGGTGCCGCCTCTATCTGATTTAATATTACTACACTATCGTGTATATGTCAAGAAATATAAAAAACAAGAAAATAAGCCCGGAAACGACCAGGCTCACTCTTGCCTTTATTTATCCCGTTACAACGAATCGCCTGGCCAGCTCGCGGCTGGTGCGTTCCTCT
>JAAYBH010000341.1 GCA_012718935.1 Clostridiales bacterium | reverse complement strand
GTATTTTATGACAAAGAACACGACTGTAATAAATACAATTATATATAATAATTATTGAAAAAACCTATTGCATAATAATCCACATGGTGCTATAGTATCACTATCGTATTTACTGGAGGTATTTTACAATGAGTGAGATTAAAAAAGTCGTTTTGGCTTATTCGGGAGGCCTTGATACGTCCATTATTATCCCGTGGCTGAAGGAGAACTATAACAACTGCGAGGTCATCGCCGTCTCCGGTGACGTGGGGCAGGGCACGGAGCTGGACGGCCTTGAGGAGAAAGCGCTCAAAACAGGCGCCTCCAAGCTGTACGTTGAGGATATCACCGACGAGTTTATCGATCACTTCGTGATACCGACGATGAAGGCCGGCGCAAAGTATGAGGGGTATCTTCTCGGAACGTCCTTTGCCCGCCCGGTGATTGCCAAGCATGTCGTTGATATCGCCCTGAAGGAAGGCGCCGACGCCATCTGCCACGGCTGCACCGGCAAAGGGAACGACCAGGTGCGCTTTGAGCTGACCATCAAGGCCTTCGCGCCCCATATGAAGATCATCGCCCCCTGGCGGGAGTGGAGCATCAAAAGCCGCGACGAGGAGATCGATTACGCCGAGGCGCATAATATCCCGCTGAAAATCAGCCGGGAGACGAATTACTCAAAGGACAAGAACCTTTGGCACCTGTCTCACGAAGGCCTTGACCTTGAAAACCCCGGCAACGAGCCGCAATACAACAAGCCCGGTTTTCTCGAGATGGGTGTTTCTCCCGAAATGGCGCCCGACAAACCGGAGTATGTGGAGATTGAGTTTGAAAAGGGCATTCCGACAGCAGTTGGCGGCGTGAAGATGAAAGCCTCCGACATTATTAGGGAGCTCAATGAGCTGGGGGGAAGAAATGGCATCGGGCTGCTCGACCTGGTGGAGAATCGCCTCGTCGGCATGAAAAGCCGCGGCGTCTACGAAACGCCGGGCGGCGCGATTCTCTACCACGCTCACGAGGTGCTGGAGACCATCTGTCTCGACAAGGAGACATCGCACCTGAAAACACAGCTCGCCGTCAAATTCGCAGAGCTCGTCTACAACGGCCAGTGGTACACCCCGCTCAGGGAAGCGCTCTCCGCCTTTGTCGACAAAACTCAGGAGACGGTGACCGGAAAGGTCAGACTGAAGCTCTACAAGGGCAACATCATCAATGCCGGCGTCTGGAGCGACTACAGCCTCTACAGCGAAACGCTGGCCTCCTTCGGCGAGAGCGACTACAAGCAATCCGAAGCGGAAGGCTTCATCAACCTCTTCGGCCTCCCCATCCAGACAAAAGCACTGCTGGAGGAGCAGAGAGGGAAATAGATATGAAAGGATACACACGCCATGAAGCTCTGGTCGGGAAGGTTTTCGAGCGATACGGACGCGCTTGTTGATGAACTGAACGCGTCGATTACGTTTGACAAACGGCTTTATAAAGAGGATATTGCCGGGTCCATGGCGCACGCGAAAATGCTGGGGGACCGGGGGATCATCGAAAAAGCCGAGGCGGAGAAGATCGTCGCCGGGCTGAGGGATATACTCAAGGACATCGAGGCCGGGAAGTTTGAATTCAGGCTTCAGGACGAAGACATCCATATGAGCATCGAGACGGAGCTGACAAAGCGCATCGGCGATACGGGCAAACGCCTGCATACGGCCCGGAGCCGGAACGATCAGGTCGCCCTGGATTTCAGGATGTATCTGAAGAGCGAGATTGAAGGGCTCAGGGGACATGTGCTGAATCTCATCGCCGTCCTGCTGGACACCGCGAAAAATAACACAAAAACGATCATGCCGGCCTATACGCATCTCCAGAGGGCGCAGCCTACGACGTTTGCCCACTACATGCTAGCGTATGCCAATATGCTCAAAAGGGATGTGACGCGGCTGGAGGACTGTCTGGAGCGCATGGACGAATCGCCGCTGGGCAGCGGCGCGCTCACCGGTACCACGTATCCCGTCGACCGGCGGAGCGTTGCCGACGCGCTGGGCTTTGCCCGGATCACGGAGAACAGCCTCGACGGCGTCTCCGATAGGGACTATGCGCTGGAGCTATTAAGCGATCTCTCGGTATTGATGATGCACCTGTCGCGTTTTTCCGAGGAAATCATCCTCTGGTGCTCCTGGGAATTCAGGTTTGTCGAGCTCTCAGACGCGTATTCCACCGGCTCTTCGATCATGCCCCAGAAGAAGAACCCGGATATCGCCGAGCTTGTCAGGGGTAAGACAGGACGGGTCTACGGCAGCCTGATGGGGCTTTTGACCGTGATGAAGGCGCTGCCGCTGGCGTATAACAAGGATATGCAGGAGGATAAGGAACAGGTCTTCGACGCCGTGGATACCGTCAAAAAGGTCCTGCCGGTTTTTACGGCGATGCTGGCGGCGATGACGGTCAAACCGGAGAATATGCGCAAGGCCGCCTCGGAAGGCTTTATTAACGCCACAGACTGCGCCGACTATCTTGTTAAAAAGGGGCTGCCGTTCCGGGATGCCTATACCGTCATCGGAAAGCTTATCCGCTATTGCTCTGAAAACGGCAAGACACTTGAAACCCTGTCTCTGGAAACATATAAGACTTTTTCCCAGCTTTTTGAACGGGATGTTTATACAGCCGTCAGCCTCGAAACCTGCGTAGAACAGAGGAATGTCCCCGGCGGGCCCGCGTCACAATCGGTCAGAGACCAGATGGACAACATTCAGGCTTTTTTGGATTCAAGGAAATAAGGTGATTTCAATAAAACCAAGAATATATATCGACGGCCAGGAGGGGACCACCGGCCTGCAGATTTATGACCGGCTCAAGCCTCGGGACGACATCCGGCTTCTGCTGATTGACCCCGATAAGCGCAAGGATGCCGAGGAGCGCCGAAAGCTTCTCAACTGCGCTGATCTTGTAATCCTCTGCCTGCCCGACGGTGCAGCCCGCGAGGCTGTCGCCATGATCAGGAGCGATAAAACCCGCGTCATCGATGCCTCGACGGCACACCGGACGGCGAAGGATTGGGACTACGGCTTCCCGGAGCTGTCGAAAGCACATCGGGAGAAGATTATCACGTCAAAGCGCGTGACAAACCCCGGCTGCCACGCCACCGGCTTCGCCGTTACCGTCTATCCGCTGATTCGGTTGGGTATCCTGCCGGACGATTATCCGCTGACCTGCTTTTCCCTGACCGGCTACTCCGGCGGCGGTAAGGCGAGAATCAAGGAGTATGAAGAGGAAAAGACACCGGCGATGTTCGCCCCGATGCTCTACAAGCTGGATTTGCAGCACAAGCATTTACCCGAGATGGCTGCCGTCACCGGCGTGAAACGCAGTCCGGTTTTCTGCCCGGTTATTGACGATTATTATAACGGTATGGCTACGACGATTATGCTTCACAATGATCTGCTCCACGGGAAGCAGACGGCAGAGACAATACTGACTGCGCTTCACGCCTATTACACGGGCGAACGCTTTATCAAGGTAACGGGCGCACCCGAAAACGGCCTGCTGGAGAGCAACTGGGGTATGGGTACGAACGACCTTGAAATATCCGTCAACGGCAACGCGAAAAGAACGATCGTCACCGCCCGCTTCGACAATCTCGGCAAAGGCGCCTCCGGCGCCGCCGTCCAGAACATGAACCTCATGCTGGGGCTCCCGGAGGAAACGGGATTGATTTGATAAAGGACCGACACGATGTGAATACTCGTAGGGGCGGACCCCAGTGTCCGCCCACCGTTGAAAAAACAAGAGGTGCGTATCATAATGAAATTTATAAACGGCGGCGTGTGTGCCGCCCAGGGGTTTAAGGCCTCCGGTATCCATGTGGGGGTCAAGACGAATAATCTGACAAAAAAGGATCTGGCGCTCATCGTCTCGGAGGTCGAATGCGACGCCGCGGCGGTTTACACAAAGAATGTCGTCAAGGCAGCGCCGCTTCTTATCACAAAAGAGCACCTGAAGGACGGGAAGGCTCGGGCGGTATTGGCCAATTCCGGAAACGCCAACGCCTGCGCGCCCTACGGCGAGGAATACGCCGAAGAGAGCTGCGCCGCCGCCGCGAAAGCGCTCGGCCTCAATGCCTCCGACTTCATCGTCGCCTCCACCGGCGTCATCGGCCAGACACTGCCGGTCGGGGTCATCGTTGACGGTATCCCGGCGCTTGTCTCGGCGCTCAATCCGGACGGCTCGCAGGACGCCGCCGCTGCCATCATGACGACAGACACCGTCTTGAAGGAGTACGCCGTTGAAACAACCATCGGCGGGAGAGCCGTCAGAATCGGCGGTATCGCCAAGGGTAGCGGGATGATCCACCCCAACATGGGCACGATGCTCTGCTTTATCACCACCGACTGCGCCATCAGCGCCGAGATGATAAAAAAAGCGCTCCAGGAGACGGTGACGGTCAGCTTCAACAGGATATCCGTGGACGGCGACACGTCGACAAACGATATGTGCAGCCTCATGGCCAGCGGCCTGGCCGGCAACGCATATATCAAAGGCGACAGCGAGGATTACACAGCCTTCGCCGCGGCGCTGAAGGAACTCTGTGTTAAGCTCGCTGTTGTGATGGCTTCCGACGGTGAGGGGGCGACCCATCTCATCACCTGCACCGTCTCCGGCGCGTCGGATATAGCGACTGCAGAGACGCTGTCAAAATCGGTTATCTCCTCAACGCTCACCAAGGCCGCGATCTTCGGCGCCGACGCCAACTGGGGGCGCGTCCTGTGCGCCATGGGCTATTCCGGCATCGAATTCGATCCCGAAAAGGTTTCTGTCACCTTTCAATCGTCTGCGGGATCC
>JAAYBH010000005.1 GCA_012718935.1 Clostridiales bacterium | reverse complement strand
GGTTCAAAAAAACATCGCTGTTTTTTTCAGAAGGCAGGTCAAGGAAGAGACGTTTATTGTCTCGATTAAAAACTTTTTGCTGATCATATCGGCTCACATCATTCTGATCGCCGCAGGCTGCTTTTTGCCCGGCTGGGGGCCGAAATAAATCCGCATTCCCGAACCGTGCTGCAGACATACCTTCCCGTACCCGTTGTATCGGGCATCCAGACAGGTTTTGCGACCTCGATTTTACTGAAGCTGACATCTCCGGTATTTTCCAGATTGCGCCTAAAATAAAACTTCAGGAGGAAATTATGAAAAAGACCCTAGCTATTCTGCTGGTTGTTGTCCTTGCAGTCGCACTTTTTGCCGGCTGCGGCACAAGCAAACCGGCGCCGTCCGCAACCCCTTCCGCCTCCGCACCCGCCTCCGCACCGGCATCGACGGAACCATCCGCCGCGCCGGAAACCGTCAAGACCGGCCTTGCCGTCGTCACATCAATTGCCAAATCAGCCGACGCCGGCGAAAAAGACGGCCTGGCTCAGGCTGATTCTCTGATCGTCGCCGTAACAGTCGGCACCGACGGGAAAATTGTTTCCTGCGTCATCGATCAGGCCCAGACCAAGGTCAGCTTCAACGCCAAGGGCGAACTCGTAACGGCTCTTGACACTGCTTTTAAAACGAAAAACGAGCTCGGCGCCGAGTACGGCATGGGCAAGGCCTCCAGTATCGGCAAGGAGTGGAACGAGCAAGCCGCCGCATTTGCACAGTATGTCGTCGGCAAAACAACCGACGAGGTCAAAGGCATAGCCGTCAACGAGGAAGGCGTTCCCACAGCTGCCGATCTGACGGCTTCCGTCACCGTCCACGTGACAGACTTTATCGACGGCGTCCAGAAAGCCGTCGCCAACGCCCGGGAGCTCGGCGCTGCGGCGGCTGACAAGCTCAGCCTCGGCACGGTGACGAATATCGCCAAATCAAAGAATGCCGCTGCCGACGCGGACGGACTCGCCCAGATTTATTCCACATACACCGCGATTACAACAGGCACCGGAGGCGTTATCACCAGCTGCATCATTGACGCCTCCCAGTCCAATGTCAATTTTAATACCTCGGGGAAAATCACAACCGACCTGACGGTCGCTCCGCAGACGAAAAACGAGCTCGGCGACGCTTACGGTATGAAGAAGGCATCCTCCATCGGCAAGGAGTGGAACGAGCAGGCCGCCGCGTTTGCCGCCTATGTCACCGGGAAAACAGCCGCTGAAGTCGCAGGAATCGCCGTATCCGAAGGCTATGCCGGGGATGCGGACCTGAAAGCCTCCGTCACCGTCCACATCACAGACTTTATGGCCATTATTGCAAAGGCCGCGGCATAAAAACGGAATCTTTCCAAAATGATCGGAGAGGCAAGTCTTGCCTCTCCGATTTGACTGCTGTATACTCATGGAGTAGGTGAGCCGTTCATGAAAAAAATCATCATATTCAGTCTCGTCCTGATTTTGCTGCTCTCTTCCGGCTGCGCCCGGACAGAGACAAAGCGCTTTCAGGCTGAATTCCTGTCGCTTTTCGACACTGTCACAACGATTGTCGGCTATTCGGACAGCGAGGTGCATTTCAAGGAGTTTGCCGAAGAGATCCGCGGGAAGATCGAGGAATACCATCGGCTCTACGATATTTATAACGACTATGAGGGCATCGTTAACGTCAAGACCATCAATGACAACGCGGGTATCGCTCCCGTGGCCGTTGACCGGCGGATTATTGACATGCTGAAGTTTGCCCGGGACGAGTATGAGGCCACGGACGGAACAGTCAACGTGGCGCTGGGTGCAGTTCTCCGCATCTGGCACGATTACCGTGACGCCGGACTCAGCGACCCTGAAAATGCCGAGCTCCCGCCGATGGAAGCACTGCGGGAGGCGTCCCGGCATACCGACATTCATGACGTTATCATCGATGAGGAAGCCTCCACCGTTTTTTTGAAGGATCCGCAGCTGCGCCTGGACGTGGGCGCCGTGGCCAAGGGGTATGCCGCCGAGCAGGTCGCGTCGTATTTTGAAGGCCAGGGTATCACGTCGCTGCTCCTGAGCATAGGCGGCAATGTCCGTGCGGTCGGGGGAAAGCTCACCCCGGATTCAACAGGCGACAGGCGCTGGAATATCGGAATACAGAACCCCGACAAATCAAGCCCCGACGCGGAGATCATGAACGTTCTGATCAACGGGATATCCGTCGTCTCAAGCGGCATTTATGAACGGTATTACGTTGTCGACGGCAAGCCGTACCATCACATCATCGACCCGGCGACGCTGATACCGGCGGATTATTTTGCTCAAGTGACAATCCTGTGCCGCGATTCCGGCCTTGGTGACGCGCTGTCTACCGCTGTTTTCAACATGCCCCTGGAGCAGGGACGCGACTATATCAACAGCCTCGAAGGCGTTGAAGCCGCCTGGGTCACGAAGGACGGCGCCATTGAGTATTCCGACGGGTTTGAAGCGTATCTGAAAGGGCAGCATACTTGACGAAGTATAACGCGACGGGCGATTACAAATCGCCCGTTAGCAGCAGCAAAGGCTGTTTTTTCATATGGTGCCTTTGTTCCGGTCCTATCTTTTTTTATCATAACACAGCTAATGGTCTTGTACAATTGTACCGAAAATGTTATAAGTAGATACTAACGAAAGACACCGGCGGCGTATAGGGCGACCGCGCCCCGGAACGACACGGGAGGATATATGGAAACATTGCAGTCGCTGTTTGTCGGCGTATTCGAGTTTCACTGGGAATTTCTCATCATGTACGCCATCGGAGGCGTGTTGATCTACTTGGCGATTGCCAAGGATTACGAGCCGATGCTCCTTTTGCCGATAGGCTTCGGGGCGATTCTCGCCAATCTGCCGCTCAACGCGGTCTGGATAGCGGGCGAAGGCCCGGGCGTGCTGAGGATACTATATAATGCCGGCATACTCACGGAGCTCTTCCCGGTGCTTATATTTATCGGCATCGGCGCGATGACGGATTTCCGCCCGCTTTTCTCGACTCCGAAAATGATTTTCTTCGGGGCGGCGGCGCAGTTTGGCATCTTCGCGACCATAATCGCCGTGCTGGGGCTGACGACACTGATACCGGGCCTGAGGGACAACATTGTCAATCTCGGACTCCAAGAGGAGATGTTCAAGAACGCGGCGCCCCTGGAGATACTCGTCAAGGCGGCGGCCTCCATCGGTATCATCGGCGCGGCGGACGGGCCCACCTCCATCGTTGTGGCAAGCCAATTTGCACCGCAGCTTCTGGGCCCCATTTCCGTTGCGGCGTACTCCTACATGGCGCTTGTACCGATTATCCAGCCCCCCGTCATCCGGGCTCTGACGACAAAGAGAGAGCGCCAGATCAAAATGGAATTCAACGAGAAAAAGGTCAGCAAGACAGCAATGATCCTCTTTCCCATTCTCGTTACCGTAATCGCGGCAATCATCGCGCCCATCAGCGCGCCCCTCATCGGGCTTCTGATGTTCGGCAATCTGATCAAGGAATGCGGCGTTTTGGAGCGGCTTAACATGGCGGCGCAGAACGAGCTGTCCAATATCGTCACGCTGCTGTTGGGGATCACCATCGGTGCGACAATGAATTATGCCGCCTTCCTTCAGCCGGTCACCATCCTCATCCTCTGCCTGGGCCTTGTGGCTTTCGTGTTCGATACGGCTGGCGGGGTGCTCTTTGCCAAGCTTTTGAACCTTTTCTCCAAAAAGAAGGTCAACCCCATGATCGGGGCGGCCGGTATTTCCGCCTTCCCGATGTCGGCGCGGCTCGTTCAGAAAATGTACAGCAAGGAGTCTCCGGGGAGTTTTATCCTGATGCAGGCGGTTGGCGCCAATGTGGCGGGACAGATCGGTTCGGTTGTCGCCGGCGGCATTATCCTGTCTCTCGTGCCCATGCTTTTGGGACATTAAGGAGGTATGTAAATGGAAGGCATCTTAATCGCCCTCGAGCTGACCGGTTACGGACTGGGAGGCGTGTTCCTCGCACTGATATTATTGTATTTATTGATCCGGGTTTCCGGAAGCACCTTCAGAAAGAAGGACAAATAAGAAAAAGGGGAGAGCGGTTCGCCGCTCTCCCAAGTTATATCGGCCTGCAGCCTGCTTAACACTCGATCTGCTGCAGCAAAATATTTCTGCTCTTTCCTTTGCAGTAAACTGTGTTATAATAATGCAGTAATCCATCGACATTCATTGAGGACGCAAAAGGAGCATCAACATATATGGAGAGATTGACAGGGACTGTCTCAAGAGGCATCCGCGCCCCGATTATTCGTCAGGGAGACGATATCGCGGAGATTGTTGTTTCAAGCGTCCTGAATGCTGCGAAATGTGAGAGCTTTGAGCTGCGCGACCGGGATGTTATCGCTGTGACGGAGGCTGTCGTGGCCCGTGCTCAGGGTAATTATGCGACGGTCGATCAGATCGCCGCCGATATCAGGAATAAATTCGGGGATCAGACGATCGGCGTTATTTTCCCCATATTAAGCCGCAACCGTTTTGCCATGTGTCTCAAAGGGATTGCCATGGGCGCCAAAAAAATCATCCTGATGCTGAGCTATCCCGCGGATGAAGTGGGCAATCATCTGGTCGATCTTGACGACCTGGATGCTAAAGGTCTTAATCCCTGGACGGATATTCTGACAGAAGCCCGTTATCGCGAGCTGTTCGGCTGCCGGAAGCACCCGTTCACCGGTGTCGATTATGTCCAGTATTATAAAGAGCTTATCCAAAGCACGGGCTGCGAGGTGGAAATCATTCTGGCAAATGACTGCCGCGCTGTTTTAGAGCATACCCAATATGTCCTCAATTGTGATATCCATACCCGCGCGAGAACGAAGCGTTTATTGAAAGCCGCGGGAGCAAAGCTTGTCTACAGCCTTGATGATATCATGACCGTTTCGGTTGACGGCAGCGGTTATAACGAAAATTTCGGTTTGCTCGGCAGCAATAAGGCCTCGGAGAAATCCGTCAAGCTTTTTCCCCGCAACTGCAAGCCGGTTGTTGAAAAAATACAGAAGGACATCCTCGAAAAAACCGGAAAGCATGTGGAAGTCATGATTTACGGTGACGGCGCTTTCAAGGATCCGGTAGGAAAGATATGGGAGCTGGCTGACCCCGTCGTATCCCCGGCATATACCGCGGGGCTTGAAGGCCAGCCCAGCGAGGTGAAGCTCAAATATCTCGCCGATAACGATTTTGCCGATTTATGCGGCGAGGAATTGAAATCCGCCATCTGCGACTATATACGCAACAAAGACGAGGATCTGGTTGGCAGCATGATATCCCAGGGAACAACACCCCGCCGTCTCACCGACCTGATCGGATCCCTTTGCGACCTGACCTCGGGCAGCGGCGACAAGGGCACCCCGATCGTATTGGTACAAGGGTACTTTGATAATTACACGAAATAAGGCAGTATGAAAATCATAAAAAGAACGGCGCTCGGCCTGCTCACGGCAATCTGCGCCGGCCTGCTGACAGGTTCTTTGACGGCACATGCCGCGGAAACGCCCTACATAACGGAAAAGCAAATAAGCCCTTGGGCGATTGAAGGTGTGGCTGCGGCTTATGAGACGGGGCTAGTATCGCAAACCTTTGATTTAGGAGAAGATTACTCCTTATACATCACACGTTTGCAGCTCGCCCGGCTTGCCGTGGATTTCTATGCTGCGGAAAAGCAGCTGAGCGCCCGGACGCTTGCCACAGAGCTCGGGCTTGTTTTTGATCCTCCCGCAGGGGTTGAGCTGCCGGAGCTTGAAAGCGGCAGCTTTCCGGACACAAAAAGCGCTTATGCGGAGCTGGCGTCAAAGCTGAACATCATACAGGGCTCCGGTGGCCTTTTCCGGCCGGACGACGCGGTCACGCGGGCGGAGGCCGCCGCCGTTCTCCAGCGCATGATGGCAGCTTTGGGTATCACGGAGGCAAATGAGGCGCCCATGAGCTTTGCCGATGCGTACGCAATCCCGCGCTGGGCTGCCGAGGCGGTCAAATTTGCCTCCGGGCGGACGGACAGCCGCGGTACGGCCCTGATGGGCGGATCGGCGGGTCTGTTTGCGCCTGAAAGGGGCTTCACAATCGAACAGGCGATTCTGACGCTGCTGCGGATGCATGACTCAAAGCTTGATGAAGGCACTTATCCCGGATGGCGGGATGCCCCCGGCTATAATCAGGTTCAGGTTGCAATGACTTTCGGCGGAGACTGCACCTTCGGGCGCGATAAAAATTTCGCCTATCAACGTTCGTTTGACGAGATGTATGACCTGATGGGGGCCGGCTATTTCTTTTCCGGCATCAGCGAGTTTTACAGCGACGACATGACCATGGTGAACTTTGAGGGTACGCTGACAAACGCCGTCAGGTCCGCCGATAAAGCCTTTGTATTCAAGGGGCAGCCGGTGTATGCAGAAATCCTGCCGGCTGGCAGTGTTGACATCGTGACCATAGCCAACAACCACTCCATGGATTATTTCCGGCAGGGGTTTGAGGATACCGTACAAAACCTGGCGCCATACGTTCAGGTGTCGGGTTATGAGCGGATGCCGATTGTCACGGTCAAGGGCGTGAATATCGGTTTTGCCTCCAATGTCGGCTGGGTATTCAACGAAGTGCAGAAAACGTTTATCACAGACGCCGTACAGAGCTTGCGGGCAGCGGGCGCGGACCTTATTGTCTTCAATTACCATTGGGGAATTGAGCACACCTATCGGAGCAATGCCACCCAGCGCGCCATTGCCCGCTACTGTATTGACCAGGGCGCTGACCTGGTGATCGGGCATCACCCCCATGTGGTACAGGAAACGGAGATCTATAAAGGAAAGCAGATTGCGTATTCCCTCGGTAATCTCGTATTTGGCGGCAACCAGAATCCCGCAGACAAAAAATGTCTGATATTCCGCCAGACCTTTATCTTTGATCTTGATACGCGCACTGTGGTTTCCGAAACCCATGACGCCATCCCGTACCTTGTTTCCTCTGTCGCCGGACGGAATGACTATCACCCGGTTCCCGCGGCTTGATATGTTTATATCCCCTGCAATCATAAGGCAGCAGCAGGTCCGCCCCGGAATGAGGCGGGCCTGCGAGCGTTCAGCGCAACTATATGTGACAAACCTTAGTTATTTTGTTATAATAGTGAAAAAAATAACGAGAAAACATTGGAGATACATATGGAAAACAGCAATCCCCTGGGTGAGCGCAAAATTGCAAAACTGCTCATTCAATTCTCCATACCCGCCACGGTGGGTATGCTGGTCAACACATTATACAATATCGTTGACAGGATCTACATTGGCAACAGCCCGGATATGGGTTCAAACGGCATCGGCGGAATCACCCTTGTTTTTCCGATCATGATCATACTCATGGCCATGGGTATGCTGTTCGGCGTCGGCGGCGCCACGCTTTTTTCCATCCGGCTGGGCGAGCGGAAGAAGGAGGAAGCGGAAAACGTTCTCGGCAATGCCTTTGTGATGCTGATGATTGCCGGCTGCACCTTTATGATACTGGGGCAGCTGCTTCTGAAGCCAATCCTGTTATCGTTCGGCGCCGGTGACGATATCCTGCCGTATGCATTGGATTACGCGCGGGTCATATTGTTCGGCGCAGTGTTCCAGGTGGTTGGTATGGGCATGAATAATTTTATCCGCGCGGACGGAAGTCCCGCTATCGCCATGCTCACAATGATCATCGGCGCCGGCGCCAACATCATTTTAGACCCCATCTTTATTTTTGTTTTTGGAATGGGTATAACCGGGGCGGCGCTGGCAACCATCCTGTCCCAGGCTTTCTCCTGCACCTGGGTTGTTCTTTACTTGATCGGCAAACGCAGCCGAAACAAGCTGAGACTCAGCTATATGAAGCTGAAGCTTTCCATTGTCGCCAGAAT
>JAAYBH010000340.1 GCA_012718935.1 Clostridiales bacterium | reverse complement strand
CTTGCATCTAATGACCCTGCAGTGTGAAAGGCTTCGGTCTGTTATTCAGAAATGGGGCTTCAAGCGTCCATCACTTTAAGGTGATCGGAGACGATGAGCTTTGCGTCGGTCACCGCCTGGATTTCTTCGACGGTGAGGCCGGGCGCGAGCTCGGTGAGCACGATGCCGTCCCTTGTGATGTCCATTACGCCCATTTCCGTGATGATTTTTTTAACGACGCCGACAGCCGTCAGCGGGTAGGAGCACAGCTTCATGATCTTGGGCGAACCCTTTAAGTGATGCTCCATCGCAACGATGACTTCCTTGGCGCCGACGACGAGATCCATCGCACCGCCCATGCCGGGGACCTTTTTACCCGGGACCATCCAGTTGGCGATGTTACCTTTCTCGTCAACCTGCAGCGCGCCGAGGATCGTGACGTCCACATGGCCGCCCCGGATGATCGCAAATGAGGTCGCGCTGTCAAAAAAGCTGGCGCCGGGCAGGACCGTGATCGGAAAACCGCCCGCGTTGCAGATCTCGCTGTCTTCCTCGCCGGGATTTGCGGCGGGTCCGGCACCCAGGATACCGTGTTCGGCCTGCAGGGTGATATGAACGCCCTCCGGCACGTAGTTTGCCACAAGTGTCGGCAGTCCGATGCCCAGATTCACGACATCACCGTCGTTAAGTTCTTTCGCGACACGCGCGGCGATAAAATTCTTAGCGTCCATATGTATCCTCCGATTGCACGAGCGCATCAACAAAAATTCCCGGGAGTGTCACGAGCTCGGGGTCCAGCTCACCGACCTCAACGATCTTCCGTGCTTCCGCGATGACATAATCGGCGGCTCTGGCCATGAGGGCGCCGAAGTTTTTCGTGGACCCGCGCATGTAGCAGTTGCCGAACTTGTCGGCAACTGTTGCCTTCACAATCGCCACGTTCCCGCGCATTGCCGTCTCCAGCAGGTATTCCCGTCCGTCAAACGCGCGTTTTTCCTTCCCGTTTTCTATGATGGTTCCCACGCCAACAGGCGTATAAAAGGCGGCGATGCCGGCGCCGCCGCAGCGGACTTTTTCGGCCAGCGTCCCCTGGGGGTACAGCGTGACGCTGTCGGGGTCGTCGATGAGCATCTGGCCTGTCATGGGATTGGCGCCGATATATGACGCGTGGACCTTTGTGACGCGTCCCTCTTTCATGACCTTGATCATATTGGATTCTGCCGTTCCCGTATCGTTGGATACAACGGTCAGATCCTTTGCCGCGCTTTTTTCCAGGAGGGCTTTAATCAGTGTTTCAGGACTGCCCGCCATTAAAAAACCGCCGACGAGGATGGTGTCGCCGTCTTTTATCTTTGAGACTGCTTCCCCGGGGGTCGTTAATTTGTTCAAAACAGTTCTCTTCTTTCCTACTCAATTCTTCAGTACTATTCGTTATTTGTATTCGTAAAAGCCTTTGCCTGTCTTCCTGCCGAGCAGCCCGCCTCTGACCATGTTCTTGAGGAGCAGGCACGGACGGTACTTGGGATCCCCCGTCTCTTCATGCAGCCTGTTCATGATGTGCAGAACAACATCGTTGCCCACAAGATCGGAGAGCGCCAGAGGGCCCATGGGGTGATTGGCGCCAAGCTGCATCGCCTTGTCAATGTCTTCTTTTGAGGCGACGCCGTCATGCAGAACGCAGATGGCCTCATTGATCATCGGGATCAGGACTTTATTGACGATAAAGCCGGGGCCGTCCTTGACCTCGACAGGCTCCTTGCCGATAAAAACCGAAAGGTCATAAATCGTTTTGAATGTTTTGTCGGAGGTAAAAAGGCTCCGTATCACCTCAATCAGCTTCATGACCGGTACGGGATTAAAAAAGTGCATGCCGATAAACTTGTCTTTCCTGTTGATGGCGCCTGAGAGCTCGGCGATCGACAGGGAGGAGGTGTTCGTGGCGAAAATTGTCTCCGGTTTGCATATGCTGTCCAGCGTCTTGTATAAGTCCGTCTTTATTTTTACATTTTCAATGATCGCCTCGATCACAAGGTCCGAATCCGCCACAAGATTCAAGTCCGTCGTAAAGGTGATGCGGGATAACGCGGCATCCATCAAAGACTGCTCCAGCTTGCCCTTTTCCACCTGGCGGGCGAGAGCTTTCTTAAGCTTGGCTTTTGCGGCGGCGATGATCTCGTCCGTAATGTCGCGGACAATGACCACGAAACCCTTCAGCGCGAAAACCTGCGCAATGTCGCACCCCATTGTCCCTGCGCCGATAATACTGATTTTCTCCATATAAGCGTCCTTTCCTCAAGCACTATTTGTTCTTGAACTGGGTTAACTTGCTCTTGTTCACAAACGCGGTCATCGCGTCCTTCTGGTCCTCCGTCGCAAAACAGACGGCAAAGGCCTGAGCTTCATAGGATACGCCTGTCAATATATCGCATTGCATGCCCCTGTTGATGGCGTCCTTGCTCTGCCGGACAGCAATCTGGGCATTTTTTGCAATTTTGTTTGCCATGTCAAGGGCCACGGCCATCAGCTCCTCGTCCGGGACGACCTTGCTGACGAGCCCGATACGGTGCGCTTCATCGGCGCTGATCGTCTCCGCGGTCAATATCAATTCCTTGGCCTTCGAAGCGCCGACGATTCTGGGCAGCCTCTGGGTTCCGCCGAAGCCCGGCGTAATGCCCAGCCCTGTTTCGGGCTGTCCGAATTTCGCCTTCGTCCCTGCGATTCTGATATCGCAGGCCATGCAGAGCTCGCATCCGCCGCCCAGCGCGTACCCGTTGACAGCGGCGATGACGGGCTTTGAAATTGATTCAATCTTAAAAAACACGCTGTTACCGAAATCGCCGAAGGCTTTCGCTTCAGCGGCGCTCATGTCCTTCATCTGGGCGATGTCCGCACCGGCGACAAAAGCCTTTCCGGCGCCTGTCACAACCAGAACATAAACGCTGTCATCGGCTTCCACCTTGTCGACCGTTTGCGCAAGCTCTTTGAGAACATCGAGATTCAGCGCGTTCAGCGCTTCGGGCCTGTTGATGGTAATAACGGCGATATGATCCCTGACCTCATATGATACATTCATCAGCGTGCTCCCTTCTTTCAATACGTTATACCGGAGATAAGGGGCTGTCTCAAAATCATACATGAGCCAGCCCCTTTTTGCTTTTACCTGTTGGGCTGGTAACCGAGCTCGATGCCGGCGACAATGCCCATATGGATGTTGGAGGTGCCCTCCAGCGTCTCAAACTGCTTGGCGTCGCGCAGCCACCGGCCGCAGGGGTACTCGTCGGAATAACCGTAGGAGCCGTAGATCTTCATGGCGAGGTTGGCACCGTGGACGGCGGCGTTGCAGGCGCAGAGCTTCGCCATGGAGGTGGCTTGCTGGCTGGGGAGCTTGTTCTCCTTAAGCCAGGCGGCCTTGTAGACGAGGTTCAATGCCGCTTCGTCCTCCAGCTTCATCTCGGCGATCTGGGATTGGATCATCTGGAATTTGCCGATAGGCTGGCCGAATTGGGTGCGCTCGTTGGCGTACTGGACGGCGCCCTCGAGGCAGGCGGCCGACAGCGCGGCGGCGCCGGTAGCGCAGCCCATGCGCGTGTTGTTTAATTGCCACATGCACAGTTGGAAGCCCCTGTTTAGTTCGCCCAGCAGATTGGCCTTCGGAATCTTCGCGTCCTCAAAAACGAGCTCGGAGGTGGGCGCCGGCCACATACCGACCTTTTTGTGGATCGGAATTCTCTGGATGCCTTCCGTCGTCTCGTTAAAATCGACGATAAAGCAGGACAGGCCTTTCGCGCCCGCAGCCGGATCGGTCTTGCAGTAGACAAGGCCCACGTCGGAGGTATGGCCGCCGGAGATCCACATTTTGCTGCCGTTCAGCAGCCAGTAATCGCCGCAGTCCTTGGCCGTCATCTTCATGCTCGCCACGTCCGAGCCGGAGTTGGCTTCCGTGATGGCGAAACTGCCGGCGTATTCGCCGCTGCAGAGGGGCGGGATATATTTCTGCTTCTGCTCTTCAGTGCCGTAATTCAGAATCGTCAGCGCGGGGCCCCAGACGTTGCCGCTGATAGAGAGGCGCCAGGAGGTGTGGACCTTGGATATCTCGTACAGGGCGGCGACGGCTTCCATCCAGCCCAGGCCGTTCCCGCCGTATTCCTCGGGGATGTTGAAGCCCAGGAGACCGAGTTCCCCCATCATCGACAGAATCTCGCGGCGGTAATAATGGTTTTCTTCGTCTTCCTCAATATGCGGCGCGATTTCCTTCAGTGCGAAATCCTTCGCCAGCTCCGCTATCATTTTTTGTTCTTCTGAAAAACCGAAATCCATGGATGTTTTCCCCCTTATTATTTAAATAGTTTGCCGGAGCTTATGCGATGGAAACGACGGCCATACCGGTTTCCAGAACGGTGCCCTTGGCCACATGCACCTTCTTGACAGTGCCGGCGACGGGAGCGACGATCTCGTTTTCCATTTTCATGGCTTCAAATATCAAAAGGACCTGACCCGCCTTGACCTGCTGTCCCTCGCTCACGGCGACGGAGAGAACCGTCCCGGAAAGAGGAGCCGTCACATCGCCGGAGCCGGCGGCAGGCGCGGTTTTCGGCGCGGCTTTCGGTGCGGGGGCGGGGGCGGGCGCGGGTGCCGCCTTGGGAGCAGCGGGCGCTGCAGCAGCAGGTGCTGCCTGAACAGATTTTACCTCGACTCCGCCGCCTGCATCCTCCACGCCGACGTCATAAGTCTTGCCGTTAATCGTCACCTTGTAGTTTTTCATCATTATGTCTGTCTCCGTTTCTTTGTAAAATAATCAGCTGTTGCGTATCAGTGGATTAATCGCCGGAATTCCGGCTGAAACACTGTATGCGTCAACCATATTGCGGATCAGGGGATGCGGCTGAACCTTTCCGTGGGCCTGAACAGCCGCCGTGATGACGGCGATGAGCTCGTCGCTGATGCCGTTTTCCTTTTCGATACGCTTCTCAAAGAAGGCCCGGGCAACCTGCGGGAAGAGTGCATAGCTGAGGACATCCTCCTCGGAACGGGCCAGGTCGCCGATTTCTTCCTTGAGCTTGTCATATTCGGGCTTCAGGAGATCGGCGGGACGAACCGTGATGACCTCGTCGTCTCCGATGACCTTTTTCCGGATATCGGGGTCCACGGGTCCGGGCAGCTGCCCGTACTCGCCGCGCAGGAGCGCCTTGGACTCCTTCGTCACCATCTTGTAGCGCTCGCCGGCGATAACGTTCATGACGGCCTGTGTGCCAACGATCTGGCTGGTGGGCGTCACAAGCGGCGGATAGCCGAATTCCTTGCGGACGACGGCGGTCTCATTAAGGACGTCGTAATATTTGTCTTCCTTTTTCGCTTCCTTCAGCTGGGAGATCAGGTTCGAGAGCATGCCGCCCGGGACCTGGTACGTCAGCGTATTCGTATCGACCTTCAGGACCTTCGGGTCCAAAACGCCCTGGGCGGTGAGCTTGTCGGCCACGGTTCTGAAATGCGCTGCGGCTTCGCTGAGCTTCCCGAGGTCGAGGCCCGTATCCCTGTCGTGGCCCTTCAATGTGGCGACGAGGGGTTCGGTGGCCGGCTGGGCCGTGCCGTTGCCGAGGGGCGAGAGCGCGGTGTCCACGATGTCAACGCCCGCCAGCGTCGCCATGAGATAGACCATGTCGCCCGTGCCGGTGGTGTTATGGGTGTGGAGGTGAATCGGCACCTTCACGCGCTTTTTCAGCTTTTCGATAAGGCTGTACGCGGCCATCGGCAGGAGGAGGTTTGCCATATCCTTGATGCAGATGACATCCGCGCCCATATCCTCCAGCTTCAACGCCAGGTCGACAAAATACTGTTCGCTGTGGACCGGGCTGATGGTGTAGGACATGGCGGGCTCGCAGAGGCCGCCGTATTCCTTGACTTTTTTCATGGCCCGTTCCACGTTCCGCGTGTCGTTAAGGGCGTCGAAGATGCGGACCACGTCGATGCCGTTTTCAATTGATTTTTTGACGAAGCGGTCCAGAATGTCATCCGGATAGTTCCGGTAACCCAGGATGTTCTGACCGCGCAAAAGCATCTGCAGCTTCGTGTGCGGCAGCGCTTTCTTTAGTGCCCGCAGGCGCTCCCACGGGTCCTCGTCCAGAAACCGCATGCAGGTGTCGAAGGTCGCGCCGCCCCAGCATTCCAGTGACCAGTATCCAATGCTGTCAAGGATCTCGCAGGCGGGCAGCATGTCTTCCGTTTTCATACGGGTGGCAGCCTGCGACTGGTGCGCGTCCCTTAAAATCGTATCGGTAATAAGGAGCGGTTTCTTTTCAAGTTTGGAGACATTGATTTCGCTCGACATTGTTTCTCCTCTCAAACTTTTCAAACTTTTATCACGCATTCCACGTATCCCAGTCGCGGATGACCCTCGGCGTCAGCATCTGATGGAAGGCGCAGAGTCCCTTCGGGTTCTGATAGGCGGCGCCGACAAACGCGCAGATATAGTTGCGGAGCGCGTCCATATTGACGATCTCATCCACAAAGCCGGCCTTGGCGCAGTAGCCGGGGCGGGATTTGTCGTAGTAGGCCTTGATGACATCGTTCATCTTGTCGATGGTGGGCTGGATGTCCTTGCCGGCATCCTGATCCTTTACAAGACGGCGGGCGGAGAGGGCTGCGGCAGCCGTCTCGCCGTGCATGACGTAAATTTCAGTCGCGGCGGTGCCGAGGCTGAAAACGTTGGTGTTGTTGCCCTGAGGTCCGCCGATGACGTAATGGGCGGCTGCGGTGCCCTTCCGGAGCGTAATTTCCATCTGGGGGATTTTCGCGTTCTCAATGCTGAAGATGAGGGACTGCCCAAGGCCCAGGAGCTCGGCCTTTTCGGCGGGGTCTCCCACGTCGATGCCGGTGGTGTCCTGGATCCAGATCACCGGGATGCGGTCCCTGGCGCAGAGCGTGATAAACTCGCTCATTTTAATAAGACCCTGACGGTACAGCTTGCCGCCGACGCCGACGCTGCCTTCCCTATATTCGGGGTAGTTGGGGAACATGCCCTGCTGATTGGCGACAATGCCGCACAGGAGGCCGTTGACCTTGGCAAGGCCAGCGATGATCTCGGGACCGTAGCCCTTTTTGAATTCCATGAATTCGCTGCCGTCGAACAGGCAGGCCAGCACCTTTTTCATGTCATACGCGCGGCGCTGATTAAACGGTACGTATGTGTAGAGGTCTGTGCCCGGATAAGCGGGCTCCTTCGGCTCGTCCACACGGAAAAAGTTCTCGTTGTAGGCGGGGATGGCGTCCATATATTTCTTGATGGCCTCCAGAACGCCCTCTTCCTCGGTATAGACCTCGCGGAAGAAGCCGGTCTCGCCGTAGTGGATTGCCACCGCTCCGGGGGGATCCTCTTCCTTCGCGCCTTTGGTGGCGTCGATGAGGGACTGGGCGGTCTCCTTGTCCACATAACCCTTCGGGTTCATGCCGCCGACGATGCCGGCGCCGCCGACGGCCATATTGGCCTTCTCATGGGCGATCAGGATCGTGGGGGAAATGGCGTGGTAGCCGCCGCCGGCGGGGTTTGTGCCGTAGATGCCCACAAGGACCGGGATGCCCAGCTGCATCAGCTCGGCATGGCGGAAGAAGGGCGTACCGCCCGTGACACGGCCGGCGTAGACCTTCTCCTGCTCGTCAAGCTTGACGCCGCTGCAGTTGAGGACATAGACAAGGGGGATGCTCAGCTGCTTGGCCATATCGGTGGCACGGGTCAGCTTCAGAGCCTGTCCGGCCACCCAGGCGCCGGCCAGCTTTTTATTGTCGGAGGCGATGATCACCGCCCATTTGTCATGGATCTTGCCAAGGCCTGTGATGACGCCGGTGCTGCCGTCCTCATTGTCACCGGGGTTGTAAAGGCTGTTCAGCGGAAACCAGGAGCCCTTGTCCACCAGGAGATTCAGGCGCTGCATTGCCGTCAGCTGGCCCGACTTGTTGAGCGATTCATCAGTCCGGCCCGACGCGAGAACGTCCGCAGCTTCCTTCTCGAGCGCCTCCTCAATTTTCTTCAGTTCAGCTTCGTTCTCAGCGTTTGCCGTGTCCAGGGGCGCGCCGATGGTCGGCATGTTCTGGAAGTAGCCGGGCATGGAGTAACCAAAAGTACTCATGCATGTTCCTCCTTTATTATATAATGGTGCTTATGTGTTAATTATACGAAAATCCTGAGATTTTTCAATGATATAATTAACGCTAATACCGCTATTCTGATTCTAAACCTTGGGATTATCCCAAAGTCAAGAGCTTTCTTTAACTTTCTCTAAGAGCAACAATGCTTTCGCTTGAAATCCGGGCGTTTTGCCCGTACAATGGCGGATGAATAACATACGACGGGAGATATGCTGCCATGACGCCGAAAAACGACAATTATGCGACCACAGCGGAAACCGCAAGGCTGCTGTTTTTAAAAGAAGATCAGGAGAAGCTGATCCGGAAATTCCATCTGGAAGCGGACGACAAGCACCTCAGCGTGCGTTTTCTGGATATGACCTATCAGATTGAAAGAAGCAGCGGTTTGATCCGCAGGACCGAGGATCGGATCACCTACACGGACGACCACACGTATCATACGGCACTGGCACTCTACGATTACCTGTGCCGGTCCCGGGAGGACCGTCAGCTGTCCGGCAAGTGGATCTCCATGCTGAGTATGGGGCACTCCTTCCACGGGAGCCTCCTGGAGGGAGAGGACAGCGTTTTTACGACCGCCGCAAAAAGCTTTTCCGGGCGGTCCGGCGCGCTTGAAGCTGTCTGCCGCCGTCTCGGCGGGTATAAGATGGCGGTGGGCGACGTGGGATATATCCTGCCCGTGTTCGACGAG
>JAAYBH010000339.1 GCA_012718935.1 Clostridiales bacterium | reverse complement strand
TTATGCCGCCGTCCCCGGACGGCGGCATAACGGGCAATGGGCGAACACAGTTCGCCCGTTATTCTGTAAAACGAAGGAGATATCACGATGTCATTTGTTAAAGTCAGCAGCGCTGAATTTGTCAGCGTGCTTGCGTCCAAAGCACCCGTACCGGGCGGGGGCGGCGCTTCCGCTTTAGTCGGAGCCATAGGTACCGCGCTGGGCAACATGGTTGGCAGTCTGACCGTCGGCAAAAAGAAGTATGCGGACGTTGAGGCTGAAATCATTGCGCTCCAGGCCAAAGCGACCGAGCTGCAAAACGAGCTTCTGTATCTCGTTGACCAGGACGCCGTCGTTTTTGAGCCGCTTTCAAAGGCCTACGGCATCCCCAAGGAGGACCCCAACCGCGAAAGCATTATGGAAGCCGCACTCAAGGACGCCTGTTCTGTACCTATGGACATTATGCGCACCTGTGCGAAATCCATTGATGTGATCGCCGAGTTTGCTGCCAAGGGTTCGGCCCTTGCCATTTCAGACGCCGGTGTCGGCGTTGCGTTTGCAAAGGCGGCGCTGATGGGCGCCAGCCTCAATGTTTTCATTAACACAAAATCGATGACCGATAAGGCATACGCCTCGGAGATTGAGGCAGAAGCCGACGAGCTTTTGGGGAAGTATTGCGCATTGGCGGACAAAATCTATGAGTCCGTCATATCACGTCTGAGATAGGAGAGAATAGAGTATGGCTGAACTGCTGAAAGGCGCGGCTGTCGTCGCCGCACTGAACGAAAAAATGACCGCGGAAATCGCCGCATTGAAAGAAAAGGGCATCAGTCCAACCCTGGCCATCCTCCGCGTGGGTGAGAGAGATGATGATATTTCTTACGAGAAGGGCGCTATGAAGCGCTGCGACACAGTCGGCGTTGCCGTAAAGAACGTTGTCCTCCCCGCCGATGTGGCACAGGAGGTCCTGATGCAGAATGTTGAAGCGCTCAACAACGATAAAAGCATCCACGGCGTATTAATCTTCCGTCCCCTGCCCAAGCATCTGGACGAGGAAGCTGTCCGCCGCGCCCTTAAGCCCGAGAAGGATGTCGACGGTATTACAGACGGCTCCCTTGCCGGCGTCTTCACCGGCAGCGGCGAAGGCTACGCTCCCTGCACAGCACAGGCCTGCATGGAAATTCTTGATTTTTATAAGGTTGACTGCAAAGGCAAACGCGCCGTCGTCGTCGGCCGCAGTCTCGTCGTCGGCAAGCCGGCTGCCGTGATGCTGCTCGGCAAGCATGCCACAGTGACCGTCTGCCATACGCGCACCGTCGATATGCCGTCCATTGTCCGGAACGCCGAAATCGTGATTGTCGCCGCCGGCAAAGCCAACGCCGTGACGAAGGAATACCTTTCCCCCGGACAGGTCGTCGTCGATGTCGGCATCAACATGACGGAGGAAGGCAAGCTCTGCGGCGACGTGAAGTTCGACGATGCCGAGCCGATTGTGAGCGCTATTACGCCTGTCCCCGGCGGTGTCGGAACCGTCACCACCTCTGTCCTGGTTTCCCATGTTGTTGAAGCTGCAAAAAAAGCTCAGTAATTTTGTACTAATATTACAATTCCAATCAGTAGGGCAAAGAGTTTTTGTACTTTCCAACTGTTATAGACAAAATATTTAACCAATTTTGTATTTTGATACGGTGTTTCGAAAAATTTTCCGTATTTTTGTAAAATTAAACGGGCGTTGCGGAAAACACATTGAAATTCTGTTAGCGTATATGATATATTTATAGACGCGGAAGTTTGTACAACACCGGTTTCCGAAAGCCGGCCTTATGTTATAACCGATGAGAGAAAACGTTTGAAGGAGCAAGTTTTATTATGATTATAATTGCCGAAAAACTAAACGGCTCGATTCCGTCCTGCGCAAAAGCAATAGCGGATCGCGACGCTAACTATATCCGTGAGTTCGCAAAAAAACAGGCGGATGTTATTGAAGGAGTCGAGGCCGGTGGCTTCATTGATGTATGCTCCTCTGTAAAAGAGGGCGAATTTGAGGCAATGCAATGGATGCTCGATCTCGTTCGAGAGGTAACCGACTGCCCCATCTCCGTTGACAGCCCCGACGTTAATGTCTGTATCAAGGGCATGCAGTACCTTGAAGAAAAATACGGCGATAAAAAGGGTCTGTTTAACTCCGTATCCGGAGAGGGAAACAAATTCGACGCCGCATTCCCCATTCTGGCTAAAAACAAATGGGATGTTATGATTTTACTTTGCGATGATACGGGTATTCCCAAGACCGCCGCAAAGCGCATAGAGGTGTTTGACGCCGCGATGCAAAAGGCCAAGGAATATGGCATCGCTGATAGCCGTATCCACATCGATCCCTTGATCGAGATGCTGTGCACCTCGGAAGACGGCATTGCGATGGTTGTCGAGGTTATGTCTCATATTAAGAAAAACCATCCGAAGGTTCACATTTCCGGCGCCGTATCGAATATTTCTTTCAACCTACCGGTGCGCAAGCTCGTCAATATCGCTTTCACCGTTCTGGCTATGAACGCCGGAATGGACAGCGGGGTGCTTGATCCGCTGAATCAGGACCTCATGGGTGTTATTTTCGCAACAGAATCACTTCTCGGCATGGACGAGATGTGCATGGAGTATATCGGCGCCTACCGTGCCGGCATCTTCGGCCAAAAGAAGTAAGCAGCTCAGCGATTTTCGCTTTTACTTTATAATTATTTACAGGAGGTTTTTCACATGTCAAAAATCAAGGATGTCGCACAAGCCGTCGAATTCGGCAAGGTCAAGCTTATTGAAGGTATCGTTCAGGAAGCGCTCGATGCCGGTGACGATCCCAACGCAATACTCAACGAGGGCATGATCGGCGCTATGAGCGTCGTCGGCGCCAAGTTCCAGGCTAATGAAATCTTTGTCCCTGAAATGCTCGTTGCCGCCAAGACAATGAAGAAGGGCGTCGAGGTCCTGAAGCCTTTCCTCGCCGGAGACAGCGTCGGCAAGAATGGCAAATACATCATCGGCACCGTTGCCGGTGACCTCCATGACATCGGCAAAAACCTCGTCGCACTGATGATCGAGAGCGCCGGTTTCGAAGTTATCGACCTGGGCGTTGACGTCCCTGCCGAAAAGTTTGTCGAAGCCGTCAAAGCCAACCCCGACTGCAAAGTCGTCGGCGCTTCCGCTCTTCTGACAACCACAATGGATTCCCTCAAGAACACCGTTCAGACGATGATCAACGCCGGATGCAAGAATCAGGTCAAGATCATGGTCGGCGGCGCTCCCATCACCCAGGCCTTCGCCGATGAAATCGGCGCGGACGCCTATACTCCCGACGCCGGCGCCGCCGCCGTCAAGGCTGTCGAGCTCGTTTCCTAATCCATTAAAGGTTATGATAAAGAGAACCCGGGCTTCGGCCCGGGCTCTCTTTATATATCCTTCCCCGACGCGTCACCGAAGTAGTTGTTTCTGAAGCGTTTGGGTGAGACGCCGGTCTCTTTTTTGAAGACCTTCGTGAAATAGCTTTGATCCTTGAAGCCGCATTGGCTGGAGATGATGGCGAGGCTGACGCCTTCCTCCAGGAGCATTTTTTTGCTTTTTTCGACGCGGACCTTCGTGATATAAGCCGTGAGGCTCATGCCTGTCTCCTGTTTGAAGATGCTGGAGAGGTAGGATTTACTCAGATATACCTCCTTGGCCAGGGAATCCAGCGTCAGCTTCTCCGCGCAGTTTTTCTTAATATAATTCGTGATTTTAAATACGACGTCCGAATGCTTGACCTGAGCCAGGTCGAAGGCTTGGACGATAAAGCGCCGGACGATATCGGAGATCCAGAACGCCAGCTGATCGACGTCGACATAGGATTCGATCTGCAGTATGAAGTTTTCCGAAAGCCGGAATGTCTCCGTCGGGTCGGCGCCGGCTTCGATGGTCGCCCGCGACAGGATGACGAGCAGCTCAAGAAGGCGCGCCTTGATCGCGCTGATATCGAAGTTCGAATAGACATAGATGTGCGCCAGCATTTCGTTGAGCATTTGCAGCGCAGAGTTTTTCTCCCCGCGCAGCACGGCAATCCTCAGATCCTTTTCAAACTGGAGGAGCATCTCGGCACTCTGGGTGTCCATATCCTCGTAATAATCCTTGGCCACATAAATTTCCTTTAATATCTTTTCCTGATCATAAAGGAGATTCTGCAGCTTCTGGTGCTCGACGCCTGAGATGTGCGCCGTTACAACAGACAGTATTTCTGAAATATGCTGAACCTTCTGTGTTGAATATTCTTTGACACGTGAAACGGCCCAGGCCATTTCGGGCTCTGGCAGGTCTGCCAGAACGTCCTGCGTCTCTCCCATAACGATCGGCCCAAGCACCAATCCTCCCGCGATGGCGCCGGCGTTGTTTGAAATGGAAGCAGCGATAAAGGTCAGGCCCATGGGGCAGTAATAGATGTATCTGCCATTCCAGCGGTGTGCTTCATGGCAGCCGTATAAATGCGTCTGGAGTTCGTCTGTTTTATAGGTGCAATGCGCGCAGAAATTTTTCAGCTCATCCTGATGCAGCAGACACGGAGGAGAATTTTCCGGTACATCAACAATCTTACAGCCGAGTTCCAGCAGATCCGAGAAATGCTTCTGATATTTTTCGCACTTCTCCTGCAGGCGCGGCATCATAGGCTCGTCTCCTTTCATACTGAATCAATACGTATTTACTCATTAGAATAAAGCTGAAACGTTTTTTTGTCAACTTTTATGTTTTTCCTCATAAGTAATGCGCAGGCGAAAGCTGCCTGCGCTGGTTGAGAGTTACTGCTATAACGAACCTTTGACACAGTAATCATATGCCACGGCTGCCGCTTCAACAGCGTCGTCCGTATAAATGTCAGCGCCGATGTAATCGCAGAAGCGCTGGGAGACCGGCGCGCCGCCGACCATTATTTTGACCTTGTCTCTGTAATTTTTCTCAGTGAAATATTCAACGACATGGCGCATTTCTTCCATCGTCGCCGTCAGGAGCGCTGAGCAGCAGACGATATTGGCCTTGTTTTCAACGGCGGCATGATAAAACTGCTCCGCAGAAATGTCGACGCCCAGGTCAACGACCTTGAGCCCCTTGCTCTCCATCATGATACGGACGATATTTTTCCCTATGTCGTGCATATCGCCCTTGACTGTTCCGAGAATGATGGTACCGACCGATTCCTGATCGTCGGATAACAAATAAGGCTTCAGAATTTGGAGGCCCGCGTTGATGGCTCTGGAGGCAACAAGCACCTGCGGAACGAATACCTCGTCAATTTTAAACTTTTCGGAAACGGCTCGCATCCCGTCAAGAAGCCCCTTATCCATAATAACCCTCGGCGGGATATTTTCTTCGAGAGCTTGTACAACGGCTTCCTTGACTTTTGCAGACCGGCCTTTTTGCAGATAATCGCTTATCCGTTCCAGCGTGGTCATATTTCCTCCAAAATTGTCTTTTTTTCATTTTAACATGAAAATTATACCGTTTCAATGCCCTGCAACAAATGAAAGCAGGCTGGCGGTTATAAGGCATCACAATGTGCCTCATTCGGAAAGCCTGCATTAGAAACATAATTTTCTAAATACCGGGTTTTACCTGAGATTTTTAGTTTAATTCTGATTCTAAACAAATCACTAATTTTTGTTACAAATCAATCGATATGTATATATATATATAATGTGATTCCTTGCATTCATTATATGGAATTTAACAAAGGAGTTATTTATGACAGCTAAAATGAAGTGGTTTGAAAAGAAATGGTTTGTAAATCTCAGAACCGGTACGCGACAAAGGTTATGTTTTCTGTTTGTTGCTGTTATCGCTGCTGTTATTGGTGTGGCTGCAGCGATAGTTATCCTGTCTGCCAAAGGTCCGAATGCTCCTGTATACGCTATTGTATTCATTGCGATTTCCGTTATTGATCTGTTGTGTGCGCTTGTTCTGGCCAATATTAACACTTTCCTAATTACCGACCCCATGATAAAAAACTACCGCTGTATTGAAAGATTTTCTACCGGCCACTTTGAAACGAGCGATTTTATCCGTGACAGAGATTATGTCACCATGAAATACAAAGACGAAATCGGTGTTTTTTCAGCCAAGCTGAAGGACATAATGTTATACCTGAGAAATTTGAGTGCTGCTATTGAGCAGATTTCCAAGGGCGATCTCACTGTTAATGTTCCCGTTTGCTCTGAAAAAGATCAAATCGGTAACGGATTAACAAATCTTGTAGGAAACTTTAATGGTTTGGTTTCATCGATTTCTGTTGCCATCGATCAAGTGTCGTCTGGTGCAAACCTTGTTTCAGATTCGAGTTTATCGCTTTCTCATGGTGCGACGAATCAAGCCAGTACCGTTCAGGAGCTGATCGCAGCCCTTGAAGAAATCTCGGAGCAGACACATTTAAACGCTCAGAACGCCGGGCAAGCCAATGAGATTGCAAAAAATGCCAAGACCAACGCAGCCGAAGGCAATGGACAGATGAAGGACATGCTTATGGCTATGGACGATATCAGCACTTCCTCAGCTAATATTAATAAAATCATTAAAGTAATCGACGATATTGCCTTTCAAACAAATATACTTGCATTAAATGCCGCTGTAGAAGCGGCAAGAGCTGGTCAGCATGGCAAAGGCTTTGCAGTCGTCGCAGAAGAAGTCAGGAATCTGGCAGGCAAATCCGCCAACGCGGCAAAAGAAACGACGGATATGATTGAAAACTCCATCAGGAAAGTCGAAGCCGGCATAAAAATTGCCAATGATACGGCAAAGACGCTTGATGAGATTGTCACTGAGATTGATCGCGCTGCCGAGCTTATTCATTCTATTGCCATCGCCTCGACAGAACAGGCACACGGTATTGAGCAGATCAATTACGGAATTGCGCAGGTATCTCAGGTTGTTCAAACGAATGCTGCCACTGCGGAGGAAAGCGCGTCTGCCAGCGAAGAGCTGTCTGGTCAAGCTATGCAATTAAAAGAACATATCAGGCAATTTAAACTAAAGACCGGCGTTGGAGAACTTCGTCATAATACAGCTGAAAAATTACCTGGAAAAAAAACGGTTCCGCTGCTACGATCTCATTAAGCAGCGGAGATATCGGTAAATACTGATCAGCCGAATGAACACGAGGCGGGTTTCCATATCGGAATCCCGCCTCAAAACATTTCTTTAGTTCAGGAAATCCTTCAGCTTCTTGCTGCGGCTGGGGTGCCGGAGCTTTCGTAGGGCTTTTGCTTCTATCTGGCGGATGCGCTCGCGGGTGACATTGAATTCCTTGCCGACCTCCTCCAGCGTCCTTGTGCGGCCGTCCTCGATGCCGAAGCGCAGGCGCAGGACCTTTTCCTCTCTGGGCGTCAGGGTGCCGAGGACCTCCGACAGCTGTTCCTTTAAAAGAGTGAAAGACGCGGCCTCAGCCGGTTCCGAGGCGTCCTCATCCGGTATGAAGTCGCCGAGATGGCTGTCCTCCTCCTCTCCGATGGGCGTCTCCAGAGACACGGGTTCCTGGGCGATCTTCAGTATTTCCCGGACCTTTTCAACCGGCATACCCATGTCGTCGGCGATTTCCTCGGGCGTCGGGTCGTGTCCCAGCTCCTGCAGGAGCTGGCGGGAGATGCGCATGACCTTGTTGATTGTTTCAACCATATGGACGGGAATCCTGATTGTCCTGGCCTGATCGGCTATTGCGCGGGTGATGGCCTGGCGGATCCACCAGGTGGCGTAGGTGGAGAATTTATAACCCTTTGAATAATCGAACTTTTCGACAGCTTTGATAAGGCCCAGGTTCCCCTCTTGAATCAGGTCTAAAAAGAGCATGCCGCGGCCTACGTATCGCTTGGCGATGCTGACAACGAGTCTGAGGTTTGCTTCAGCCATGCGCTTTTTTGCGTCCTTGTCGCCTTCCGCCATTTTGATTGCCAGGTCGATCTCCTCTTCGGCCGACAGGAGATTGACCTTACCGATCTCCTTGAGGTACATGCGCACCGGGTCGTCGACGCTGAAGTTGTCAACGAGAGATTCCGGGTCGACCAGTTCGTCCTCATTGAGGTTTTCTATTTCCTGGAGCTCCTCGATCTCAGGTGAGAGCTCGTCGACAGCCGGGAAGACCGTCTCGTCCCCGTCCGTTGTGTCGATATTGAAGTTTTCCAACGTATCGTAAAAACGGTCGATCTGCTCCTGCTCAAGATTCATCTCCTCAAGCACGTCAAGCAAATCCTTTGAGCTGAGCCTTCCCCTTTTCTTGCCCTCTTCGATAAGCGCCGACAGGCGTTCCTCGTTATACTGCTCCTTTGTCTTTTCGGGGATTTCTTCTTCCTCTTGCG
>JAAYBH010000338.1 GCA_012718935.1 Clostridiales bacterium | reverse complement strand
GTGGCGGTCATCGCGGATTCCACCTCCCGCTGGGCGGAAGCGCTCCGGGAGATGTCGGGACGTCTGGAGGAAATGCCCGGCGAGGAGGGTTATCCGGCATATCTGGCTTCGCGTCTGGCGCAGTTTTATGAACGGGCCGGCGCTGTTGAATGCCTTGGCGGCGCCCGCCATGGCAGTCTGACGGCCATCGGGGCCGTTTCACCCCCGGGCGGCGATACCTCGGAACCGGTATCCCAGGCGACGATGCGCATTGTCAAGGTCTTCTGGGGCCTGGACGCCTCCCTTGCCTATGCGCGCCACTTCCCCGCCATCAACTGGCTGACAAGCTATTCCCTCTATCTCGATACCTTAAAGCCATGGTACGACAACGCGTTTGGCCGTGATTTCATGCAGAACCGGGAACGCGCCATGGCGCTCCTGCAGGAGGAAGCCGAGCTTCAGGAGATCGTGAAACTCGTCGGCCAGGACTCACTGTCCGCTCCCGACAGGCTGACGCTGGAAACCGCCCGCATGATCCGAGAGGATTTCCTTCAGCAGAACGCCTTCAACGAGCTTGACAGCTATACCCCTTACGAAAAGCAGGGCAGGCTGATGGAGCTGATTCTGAGCTATAACAGGCTGTGCCGTGAAGCGCTGGACAAGGGTGTCACGGATATTCAAAAGCTGTTCGCCATTGAAGCCAGGGAGCATATCGGCCGCGCCAAAACGGTACCCGCCGACGAGTACGCGCAGAAATATACGCAGATTTCCGAGGAAATGGCATACCAGATCGGCGACATCATTGAAGGAGGCGGCGAACAGTGATCAGAGAATACAGAACGATAAAGGAAATCGTCAGCCCTCTGATGATGATCCGGGATGTGGAGGGCGTGACTTACGACGAACTGGCGGAGCTGGAGCTTCCGAACGGCGATATCCGCCGGTGCAAGGTCCTCGAGGTCAACCGCGACACCGCTGTTGTCCAGCTCTTCGAAAGTGCGGCCGGCATCAATCTTGCCCAGTCAAAGGTGCGTTTTCTCGGGCATCCCCTTGAGCTGGCCGTATCCGGCGACATGCTCGGGCGCGTCTTTAACGGTATGGGCCAACCCATCGACGGCGGCCCGGAGGTCCTTGCGGAATCCTATAAGGATATCAATGGCCTGCCCATGAATCCCGCCGCCCGCGACTACCCTAACGAATTCATCCAAACGGGCGTGTCGACGATCGACGGACTCAACACACTGGTCAGAGGCCAGAAGCTGCCGATCTTCTCCGGCTCCGGCCTCCCCCACGCGCAGCTGGCTGCCCAGATTGCGCGTCAGGCGAAGGTCCTCGGTGATGAGGCGGCCAATTTCGCCGTGGTGTTCGCCGCCATCGGCATCACCTTCGAGGAATCGGAATACTTCATTCAGGAATTCAACCGCACCGGCGCCATCGACCGCTCCGTCATCTTTTCCAATCTAGCCGACGACCCGGCCGTCGAACGTATCGCAACGCCGCGCATGGCGCTGACAGCGGCCGAATACCTGGCCTTTGAAAAAGATATGCACGTGCTTGTCATTCTTACGGACATCACAAACTACGCTGAGGCGCTGCGTGAAATTTCAGCAGCCCGGAAGGAGGTCCCGGGACGCCGCGGCTACCCCGGTTATCTCTACACGGACCTTGCCACCATGTATGAGCGCGCCGGCCGCCGTATCGGCAAGGCCGGCTCGATCACGATGATCCCGATCCTGACGATGCCCGAGGACGATAAGACGCACCCGATCCCGGATCTCACCGGTTATATCACGGAAGGTCAGATCATCCTGTCCCGCGACCTGTACCGCAAGGGTATCACACCTCCTGTTGACGTGCTCCCGTCGCTGTCGCGCCTGAAGGACAAGGGCGTCGGCAAGGGTAAAACGCGGGAGGATCATGCCGACACAATGAACCAGCTGTTTGCCGCCTATTCCTCAGGAAAGGACGCCAAGGAACTGATGACAATCCTCGGCGAGAGCGCCCTGACACCGACGGATCTGCTGTTTGCGAAATTTGCCGACGAATTCGAAAAGCGTTACGTCGCGCAGAGCTACGGCGACAACCGCGCCATCGAGACGACGCTGGATCTGGGTTGGGAGCTGCTGTCCATTCTGCCGAAAGCGGAGCTGAAGCGTATCCGCACCGAATATATAGAGAAGTATCTGCCCTCAAAGAAAGCCTGAGAGGTGAACCCTTATGGCAACAAAAACAATTTCGCCGACCCGTATGGAGCTCACGCGCCTGAAAGCACGCCTGAAGACCGCCAGACGCGGCCACAAGCTCCTGAAGGACAAGCGCGACGAGCTGATGCGCCAGTTCCTCGATATCGTCAGGCGCAACAAGGAGCTGCGCACGCGCGTTGACGAAGGCCTCAGCACGGCAAACCGCGCGCTGGCCGTGGCCTCCGCCATCATGTCGCCCGAGCTTTTGGAGCAGTCTCTGCTGTATCCGAAGCAGAGCGTCGAGCTGAACATGACGTTTAACAATATCATGTCGGTTTATGTCCCCGTTTATAAGTATACGACGAGGAACACGGATGCTTCCGAAATCTTTCCATACGGTTTTGCCCAAACCTCCGGAGAACTGGACGACGCGCTCTCTGCCATGGCCGCTG
>JAAYBH010000337.1 GCA_012718935.1 Clostridiales bacterium | reverse complement strand
TAGCTTTGGCCAAATAATGTTAAACAAATAGGAGGATACAAATGAAAAAATCATTAGCAATTGTTGTTGCTGTATTGCTTGCAGTAGCAATGTTTGCAGGGTGTGCAAACACAAACAATCAGCCGTCTCAGGCGCCGGCGAGCGAGAAGCCTTCGGAAGCTGCTTCAACGCAACCTTCTGAGGCTCCGTCGGAAGCTCCGGCAGAGGCAGCAGCCGGATATGAGATCGCGATGATAACCGACAAAGGCACTATCGACGACAAGTCGTTCAATCAGGGGACTTGGGAAGGCATAAAGGCGTTTGCGGATGCCAACGGTAAAACCAAACAGTATTATAAGCCTACGGAGGTATCCGACGCCGCTTATCTCGCTTCTATTGATCTCGCGGTCAAGGGCGGAGCAAAAATGATCGTTTGCCCGGGCTTCCTGTTCGAGACCGCTGTCTACGAAGCTCAGACAAAATATCCCGACGTGAAGTTCATACTGATCGACGGAGAACCCCATACCGCAGACTATGCGACCTATAAGACCGAGCCCAATGTACTCTGCTTCATTTTTGCTGAGGACCAGGTTGGTTTCTACGCGGGCTACGCCGCCGTCAAGGACGGCTTTACGAAGCTTGGCTACCAGGGCGGACAGTCGGTTCCCGCGGTTGTGCGTTACGGCTACGGTTTCGTACAGGGCGCCGAAGCGGCTGCTACCGAGATGGGCCTTCCGGACGGTTCTATCTCCATAATGTACAATTATTCCGGCGACTTTGCAGCAACTCCTGAGAATCAGGCGAGAGCGGCGGGCTGGTATCAGTCGGGTACCGAGATAATATTCGCGGCGGGCGGCAGCGTCGGTAACTCCGTAATGTCGGCTGCGGAAGCTTCGACCGATAAATTTGTCATCGGTGTTGATGTCGATCAGAGCGGCGAATCTGACACAGTCATCGCTTCAGCGATGAAGATGCTGGGCAACGCGGTTCAGGACGGCCTTAAAGCTTTCTATGACGGCACTTTCGAAGGCGGACGGACAATCCATGCGGACTCCTCGAACAACGGCGTCGGAATGACAACGGATACCAGCAAGTGGCGTAAATTTACTACAGAGGATTACAATACCCTTTTCGAAGCTGTCAAGAGCGGCAAATATACAATAAACAACTCGATAGATGCGAAAATAGCTGATTTTGGCCTGAAGAAAGTTAAGGTTACCGAAGTAACAGATTAACATACGGATTATAAACGTTGGCGGGAAGGAGCTTTTTGGCGCCTTCCCGCTGTTTATACGGGGTCCCCATCGTGAGACTTAATGGGGTGAATACAAGATCCCCGCAAGTCGTGAGATTTGATTTGGTGTGAATAACGGGGTGTGGATAAAACATCTCCGTAAAAGCTGCGAGTTTTTAGGGAATAATACACAGTAACAGCAGGCTGTTTTAAGATCTTTTAGAACCCGGATAAATACCAGAGCATTCATTTACGTTCATTCTATCCGCTGCACATTTTACTTATACCGTAGGCCGGTAGCGGAGAAAAAGCCTTACGGTACCGATACTGCAGAATTAAGAGGTGAAACGCTTGGAATATATTATCGAAATGAACAATATCGTCAAGGAGTTCCCGGGTATCCGTGCGAATGACGATGTCACCCTCAAGGTAAAAAAAGGCGAAATTCACGCGCTGCTTGGCGAGAACGGCGCCGGAAAGAGCACTCTGATGAGTGTTTTGTTCGGAATGTACAAGCCGGAAAGCGGGAACATCGTACTCCGAGGCAAGGAAGTATCCATATCAGGGCCCAAAATGGCCAATGAGCTGGGCATAGGCATGGTGCACCAGCATTTTATGCTCGTACACAATTTTACGGTGCTGCAAAACATAATACTTGGTGTGGAAACGACTAAAGGCGGCTTTCTTAATCTCGACATAGCGCGCAAAAAGGTAATGGATATATCGAAGCAGTACGGCCTCAGTATTGACCCTGACGCGCTGATTTCGGACATTACTGTAGGAATGCAGCAAAGAGTGGAAATACTCAAGATGCTTTACCGTGACAACGAGATACTCATATTCGACGAGCCTACAGCGGTACTGACGCCTCAGGAGATAGCAGAGCTGATGAATATAATGAAGAACCTCGCCGCCGAAGGCAAGTCGATAATATTCATAACGCACAAGCTCGAAGAAATCAAGCGGGTAGCAGACCGTTGCACGGTGCTGAGGTTGGGAAAATGCGTAGGCACTGTCGACGTTGCCGATGTAACCATAGAACAGATGTCAGAGATGATGGTAGGCCGCAAGGTCCTTCTTCAGATCGACAAACAGGAGAAACAACCGGGCAGCCCTGTGCTAGAGGTCGATAACCTGACGGTAAAAAGCGAGGGCTCCAAAAAGAATAAAGTTCATAACTTAAGCCTTAAGGTGCATGAGGGCGAGATAGTCTGCATAGCCGGCGTGGACGGCAACGGGCAATCCGAACTCATATACGCGCTGTCGGGTTTGATTCGCGCGGACAGCGGCACAATAAAGCTAAAGGGCGAAACAATCACGGGCAAGTCGGTACGTTACCGCAATACCCACGGCATGTCTCATATACCCGAAGACAGGCATAAATACGGCCTGGTACTCGACTATACGCTGGGCGAGAACCTTGTTCTGCTGCAATATTTCGAGCCCCGCTTTCAGTCGCGTGGTTTCTTAAAAAAGGACGCAATAAAAAGTTACGCGCAAAGCCTGATAGATAAATTTGATATCCGCTGCAGCGAAGGGCCGAAAACAACGGCGCGCAGC
>JAAYBH010000336.1 GCA_012718935.1 Clostridiales bacterium | reverse complement strand
CGAAGACGGTTACCCCTATGCCGTTATTGAGTTCACAGCAGCAGGCTTTGATTACCCCGCAGGGTGGTAATATAGTACCAGCATTGTTCAACTACAGCCTTCCCCTTCGGGGAAGGTGGCGCGGCAAAGCCGCGACGGATGAGGGTAATCTTTTGGCTCGTAATTTGTTCATGAATCAACCGCCTACGGCGGTCCCTCATCAGTCAAAAGAGACTTCAAAGAAGTCTCTGTTTGACAGCTTCCCCCAGGGGAAGCCTAAAAATGTAATATTTTGAACCTTAATTCAATTTATATTGATACGGTTATTTAATTCCCGTCAGGCGCAGCATATCCTTCTTCAGCCCGGCAATGATCAGATGCTCCTCTTTTGTGAAGATATGCTCGGGTCTGACCATTGGCGTGATGACGTCGTTCGTCTTGATACCGATGATATTGACGTTGTGCTTCGTACGGATCTCGGCCTCGGCCACCGTTTTACCCAGCCACGCTTCCGGCGTACGAATCTCAAATATGGCATACTCCGGCGTCAGCTCGATATAGTCGAAGGCATTGCGCGCACTGTACTTGACGGCCGTCCGCTGCGCCATCTCCTTTTCCGGATGGATGACCTCGTCCGCGCCGATCTTATGAAGAAACTTCGTCTGAGCTTCCCTGTCCGCCCTGGCAATGACATAGCGCGCACCCAGCTCCTTGAGGCTGAAGGTCACTTCCAGCGAGCTCTGAAAATCATCCGAAATGCAGACGAAGCAGATATCGAAGTTGTTCACGCCGAGCTCCTTCAGGACATCCACATCCTGACAATTCCCGATGCGCGAGGCGGTTACGAAGGGCGCCACCGCTTCTACGGCCTCCTCGTCCTCGTCAATGGCCATGACCTCGTTGCCGAGTTCCATCAGCTTGAGTGACAAATGGCGCCCGAATCGCCCGAGGCCTATGACAAGTATAGATTTCATAATGTGCGTCCGTTCCGCCGCTGTGTGCGGCTTGTTTTTTTATTTGGCACCATGTCACCCGCCGCTGGATTGGCAGGGTGAGAGAATTCAGCCGATGATAATTTTTTCCGGGATATTCCTGAGGGCTGACTGGTTCTTCGTTCGCCTGACGGACATGGCTGCCGCCACCGACAGGGTGCCGACGCGGCCGGCGTACATCAGGAGCATGATCGCAATTTTTGAAACAACCGGCAAATCCGGTGTGATGCCTCGGCTAAGGCCCACCGTACCGATACCTGACATGACCTCAAACGCGGAGGTTGTGACATCAAACCCCTGCGCACACAGGATTAATGTGCCGGCAATGATGAGCATCAGATAAATACCGGTACTTGTGGAGGCCTTTCTCAGCACGCCGTCTTCAAGCCGCCGTCCGTATATATTGAGATCTTCCCTGTTCCTGATGCGCGCGTAGACACCAAGCAGGAGCACCGCAACCGTTGTGACCTTCAAGCCGCCGCCTGTTGAGCCGGGGCCTGCACCGATCATCATGTAGATCATGGACAGGAAAGTGCCCCCCTCGCTCATCTCGCCGATAGGTACAGTATTAAAACCGGCGGTTCTCGGCGTCACGGAGGCGAAGAAGGAGGCCAGTACACGTTCGCCCGTACTCATATCCCTCATTGTATAATCCGCTTCGAGTATGGAGAATAATACGGCCCCGCCGACGATCAGAACGAGCGTACCCATGAGCATGATCTTCGAATGGAGATGGTATTTCGCCACGTGCCATTTATGCTCGGAGATATCGTCCCAGACGAAGAAGCCGAGTCCGCCGATTATGATAAGCATCATAATGGTAATGCTGACTGCGGCATCGGCGGCAAAGGGCACCAGCGAGCTGTACGGAGCGATCCGGCCGAGAATGTCGAACCCCGCATTGCAGAAGGCGGAGACGGAGTGAAAAATACCGCACCAGATGCCGGGCCACAACCCGAACTGCGGCACAAAGCGCGTTGCCAGAATGATGGCGCCCGTGAGTTCAAGGATCAGCGTGATGAGCAGCGCCTTTTTTGTGAGCCGGACGATACCGCCGATTTTCAGCGCACTGACCGATTCCATTAGGATAGAGCGCTGCCTCAGGCTGATGCGGCGGCCGAGGAATAAGGAAAAGGTAATCGCAACAAACATAAAGCCAAGCCCGCCGACCTGGATCATAATCAGTATGACGGCCTGACCCGGGAGGCTGAACTGCGTATACGTATCATACACAATCAGCCCCGTCACGCAGGTGGCCGAGGTGGCTGTGAACAAGCCGTTGATAAACGGTATCGCCTGCCCGTCCCTGTTTGAAAAGGGCATCGACAGCAGCGCGCCGCCGATGACGATCACAAGGGCGAAGCCGATCACAAGGACCTGCAGTGTTGAAAGCCTGAAACGTGTCCCCAAACCGGTGCCTCCGCAATATCAGAATAGTGCCCGACAGCACACAATATAGCATTAACCATACATCGCAGCAATATAAATTTTTACTGAATTGCCGCTGTTGACTCCCCCGTCTATTTGATATATTCTATAAACAATCAGACGCCCGCCCCAGTGATAAGCCGGGGCGCGGTATAACAATATTCGGAGGGTCACATATGGCATATTTGGGTGAAAATAT
>JAAYBH010000335.1 GCA_012718935.1 Clostridiales bacterium | reverse complement strand
GCCGATTAAAGGTTGTGGGGAAGATAGCGGGATGAGCGACATGAATAACAACTGTACAAACATAAAGATGAAGCTGGAAACTGCTTCCGTGCTTGTACACAAGGCTATTAACGCCATCGATCAAAAGAAAATTGAAAAAGGCAATCTAATATGGCTCGAGCTCACCGGATGCTCGGGCAATATTATATCTCTCCTGGACGGCGCTGACCCCAACTTCAAACAGCTTGCAACACAGCTGGTCAACTTTATTTACGACAACAGCCTAATGGCCGCCGAGGGCGTGCTTGCCATGGAAAAGCTGTTCAGCGTGCTTGACAGCAGCTTTATTTTAGCCGTGGAGGGAGCCGTCTCAACAAAAAACAATGGCGTGTATAACATCATCGGAAGATATCAAGGACGGCCCGTGACAGCTCTGGATGCCATTAGGAAGCTCGGTGAAAAGGCGGCATATGTCGTCGCAGTGGGTACCTGCGCGTCAAGCGGCGGCATCTCGGCCGCACGGCCAAATCCGGCGGCCTGTGTCCCTGTTCAGAGTTTGGTTAACAGAAAGGTCATCCGGTTGCCGGGCTGTCCGTGTCATCCGGATTGGTTTTTGGGAACGCTCGGGCATATCCTGCTGTTTGGCGAGCCGGCGCTGGACAGCACTGGCAGGCCGCTGATGTTCTACAGTACATTGATACATGATTGTTGCCCCCGCAGGCCGTTTTTTGATCAGGGGGTATTTGCGTCCCAGTTGGGCGAACAAACCTGCATGTTCAAGCTGGGGTGCCGGGGGCCGGTGACGAGAGTGGACTGCCCGATCCGAAAGTGGAACGACCGGGTTAACTGGCCCATCGGCGACAACACGCCGTGTATCGGTTGTGCCATGTTTGGCTTCCCGGATAAGATGGAGCCCTTTATCAGCTACGATATAACCTGACAGGAGTGATTTTTGACGAAAAGAGTCGTTATTAACCCCGTCACCCGCATCAGCGGGTTTCTGGAAATCAACGCCGTCATTGACACCAACATGGTGACGGATGCCAGAACGGAAGGACTGTTGTTTCGAGGGTTTGAGAAAATGCTTGAAGGGAGAAATCCCTTGGACGCCGTGTATTTCACCCAGCGGATTTGCGGTATCTGTTCAACGGCGCACTCCATCGCATCCTCCCTTGCCCTTGAGGATGCACTGGGTATCGTTGTCTCCCCGCAGGGCAGATATCTGCGGGACGTCATTCACGCCTGCGAGTTTTTACAGAATCATATCCGGCATTTTTATCAGTATACGCTGCCTGATTACATCAGGCTCCCAGAAGGCAATACGCTTTTTGAAACGGATCATAACGATTACAGGCTGCCGAAGGAGAAAAACGACCTGCTTGTGCAGCACTACTTCGATTCGCTTGAGTTCAGCCGAAATGCTCATGAAATGCTGGCGATTCTGGGAGGAAAAGCACCTCATAACCATGGCGTATTCATAGGCGGGGCAACGTCACAGGCGACAGTTGAAAACATCTCAAACCTCAAAACACTTGTGCAGGGCATCAGGCAGTTTATCATCAATAAAATGATTCCCGACGCTTACACGATTGCCGATTATTACAAGGACTATTTTGAAAACGGACAGGGTTACGGCAACCTTTTAAGCTACGGCTGCTTTGACCGGTATGCTAAGCTCGGAACATTGTACGTTGATCCCCTCGTATATAGCAACGGTGTATTACGCGCATTTGACCCTTATGAGATTACCGAGAATATACATACATCATGGTATGCATCAAGAAAAGAGACCTACACACCTTTGGAAACAGTCCCGGAGCCTGACATGAACAAAAGCGGCGGTTACTCCTGGGTCAAAGCGCCGCGATACGGTGGGATTCCCTATGAAGTCGGGCCGTTTGCGAGGATGTGGCTTTGTGGCGATTACCGAAACGGCATTTCAACCATGGACCGGACGCTGGCGCGGGTACTGGAAGCGAAGAAGCTGACAGATATCATTCTGACGCTGCTAGATAATCTTGCCTTGGGTGTTGATGTTCAAAGGGAGTATGAGGTCCCGCAAAGCGCATACGGCGCAGGGTTAACCGATACAACACGAGGCGCCCTGGGACACTGGTTAAAGATCGAAGACGGCGTCATTTCACTTTATCAGATCATCACGCCGTCAACATGGAATCTGTCAACGCGCGGCCAGGATAATCTGCCGGGCCCCTGTGAGCGGGCCCTGATCGGAGCGGGCATCAACGACCCTGGCAACCCGGTTGAGCTGGGACGAATCATCCGGTCCTTCGACCCCTGTGTCTCCTGCGCCACGCATGTGTATTCGAAGGGTAATCTCGTCAAATCTATCAAGGTTGTGCCATGAGAAGAATGCTCGTTATCGGTATTGGCAGCGTTATTATGACGGATGACGGTGTGGGATCTAGAGTCGCCGAAGCCGTACAAAGCAAGCTGCAGGATATTGGGATCGCCGTCGTCATCGGTGAGACGGACGTACAATTCTGCCTGGACGAGATTCAGCCGGACGATATACTCGTCGTTATCGATTCCATGATTCAAGGCAATGAGACTGGAAGCATTGAAATTGTTCCATTGCAGGATGTTCTTAAAAGCCAAAGCAAGCTTCATTCGCAGCATGATTTTAATTTG
>JAAYBH010000334.1 GCA_012718935.1 Clostridiales bacterium | reverse complement strand
GCTTCTTTTTTAGTGCCGGTGGCCGGACTCGAACCGGCATGCTGTTGCCAGCGGCGGATTTTGAGTCCGCTACGTCTACCGATTCCATCACACCGGCGTGATGTTTAAACGGTGAAACAAATTATACAACAGGGAAAAAGGGAATTCAAGCGAAATATTCAGGATAGTGTTCCACTTGCTGACTTCTTTTTGCAATTTATCATTGAGCCAGCCGAACAGCTTTTCCTGCTGGCGGAATATGAAATTGACGGCGATGGAAAACGGCAGGCACAGCAGAATCACCCAGATCACCATCAGCACAGGGTTTCGGGGGGGATGGGCGATTTTTTGAAAAGCGGCCCGTTATCCATATTTCCCTCGATGCCTGAATATACTGAAGGAGGATTCAAAATCCTCCTTCAGTATGTATTACAGGCGAATCAGAAAACGAGAATCGGCTTCAGGACGCCGCCGGTGTGGCTCTCTTCGAATGCTTTTTCGATTTCATCGAATTTGTAGTACTTATTCATCTTGTCAACGGGCAGCTTGCCTTCTTTCCAGAGCCTCACCATCTCGGGAATGAAAACCTTCGGATTGCTGTGGCCTTCAACGCAGCCTGCAAAGGAGACGCTGGGGTTCATGATCAGCGGCTCGAGCGCGACCGGCACTTCAGCACCCGCGGTGACGCTGACGGTGACGGCCAGGCCTTCTTTCGCCATACACTGGAGCATCGTGACGGCGAGGGGCGGCTGGCCGGAGGATTCGAGCGCGTAGTTGACGCCCTTGCCGCCTGTGATTTCCTTAACCCTTGCCACGGTGTCTTCCTTGCGGCCGTTGATGGTGTGGGTTGCGCCGAACGCCAGGGCCTCCTCGCGGCCCTTGGAGCCGTGGATGGCGATGATCGTCGAGCAGCCGGAGATTTTCGCCGCCATAATCCCGGCAAGGCCCACGGCGCCGCAGCCGAAGATGGCAATGCTGGAGCCGGGGCGGGGCTTCATGCGGTTTAATACGGCGCCGGCGCCTGTCTGAACGCCGCAGCCCAGCGAGCAGAGCTTTTTCAGGTCATCGGCATCGACGTCGACCTTGATAGCGTTGTCCTCTGTCGCGATGGCGTAGGTGGCAAAGGAGCTCTGCATGAACATTGTGCCGACGTTTTTACCGTCGCCTGTCGTCATGCGCGTCGTGCCGTCGCGGAATTTGCCGCCGAAGAGCATCGTGAAGTTGTCGTCACAGGAGTAGGGATGCGCTTCCTCGCAGTGCGCGCAGGTGCCGCAGGAGGGGAAGGTGAGGACAACGCGGTCACCCGCCTTGAGGGACGTGACGCCCGGTCCGACTTTCTCGACGATGCCGACGCCCTCGTGTCCGGCGACCACAGGGAAGGTGACCGGCAGATACTGCTCAATGACAGCCGTGTCTGTGTGGCAGATGCCGCTAGCGACCATTTTGACCAGTACTTCGCCGGCCTTTGGTTCAGCGAGTTCCACCGTTTCGATTGCGAGTTTACCCTTTTCGCGAGTGACAGCTGCTTTAACTTTCATTGTGTTGTCTCCTCCGTAATATAATAGATTTACTGTTAACAAATAATAAATCAGTGATGTAATTATACAAATTATTACCTATGATTTCAAGAGCCTGGCAACATGAAAATATATCTGCCGCTGTATATGGATACCGGATTTCAAACAATTGAGGGAAATATAGTACTACCATTCTGCTGGCAGTTATGATAAAATATATCGGATATATTGAAATCAATATAGCTTAACAAGGAATTTCGTAATGTCAAATGCTGTAAACGCGGCGGGGAGGCGGGAGACGTGCCAAAAAGCAGATATTTCATTGCTGTCATTTGCCTGGCGGCGCTGCTGATGACGCTCTCCGGCTGCTTCAGCATGACAGCCGACGAGCTGTACAGCCTGCCCCAGGCATCGAAGGTATACTTAAACCTCCAGAAAGAGATCAGCAAGGTGCTGGCGGGCGGCGCGGAGTATTCTCCGCCGACGGCGGGCTCCAACCGCCAGACCGTACAGCATAAGGATCTGGACGGCGACGGGAATAACGAGGCGATCGCTTTCTTCAGGACCACGGAGGATAAACCGCTTAAAATCCATATCCTGAAGCTGGTGGACGGCGCTTATCAAACGGTCGATGTGATCGAAGGCCTGGGAACGGCAATTGAGAGCATCCGATATGCCGATATGGACGGCGACGGCTTCAGCGAACTGATTGTCGGGTGGCAGATGAGCGCGGCCGTTCTTCAGATGTCGATTTACTCCATTAAGAATTACCAGCATTATCAGATGAAAAGCGCCGACTACACGGAAATCACATTAAACGACATGAACGGCGATGGAAAAACAGATGTCATCGCACTGCGTCTGCCGTCCTCGGAATTTCCCGGAGAGGCGGAGCTTTTTACGCTGACAGCCGACGGAGAGATCAACTCATACAAAGCGCAGCTTTCAAAAGGCATTGAATCCATATCACGTATATTTAGGGGAGCGCTTTCCGACAGTACGCCTGCGATTTTCGTTGAAGGCGGGTACAGCGGCAGTGTCATCACTGATATACTGACCTGGAGGTACAGTGATTTTATCAATGTTTCCGTCAGCTCCTCCAGCGGTGTCAGTGAGAGTACGCTGAGGTCCTATCAGATATACAGCACCGACAACGATAAGGACGGTATCCTGGAGGTGCCGCTGCCCAGACTTCTGATATCGGCCTCGGATACGCCATACTATGTTATTGATTGGTTTACATTTGACAAATATGGACATGCGGACGAGGTGTTCACCACATATCACAACAATTCCGACGGCTGGTACTTGTTCCTGCCCGACGACTGGAAGAATAATATTACCGTGCGCCGGG
>JAAYBH010000333.1 GCA_012718935.1 Clostridiales bacterium | reverse complement strand
GCGCTGGGGATATAAGGGACGCGACCGACCTATGCATAAATAAGCGTTATTTTCAAACGCTTTTATAAAAACCTGAATGGATGACGGACAATGAAAATTGCAATCACCGGCAAGGGCGGCGTCGGTAAGACGACGGTCGCAGCGATCCTGGCGCGGCTCTATGCCGACGAGGGGCACTGTGTGCTGGCAGCGGATGTGGACCCGGACGCGAACCTCGGTATGGCACTGGGCTTTACACCCGATGAGCTCAGCATGATCACGCCGATTTCAAGGATGCGGGAGCTGATCGCCGAGCGAACGGGTGCCGGAGCTGAGACCTTCGGTAAATTCTTCAAGATCAATCCGAAGGTCGATGATATCCCCGACATGCTGGCCAAAGAGAAAAACGGCGTCAAGCTCCTCGTTATGGGCACCATCGAGCAGGGCGGCAGCGGCTGCGTCTGCCCGGAGCATGTGATGCTCAAGCAGGTGATCTCGCACCTGATCGTTCGCCGCGAGGATGTGGTCATCATGGACATGGAGGCCGGCCTCGAGCATCTCGGGCGCGGCACGTCCTCCATCATGGACCAGTTCATCGTCGTGGTGGAGCCGGGCGAGCGCAGCATCCAGACTTACCGTAAGGTCAAGGAATTGGCCGCCGACCTTGGGATCACGAAGGTCCGGGTCATCGCCAATAAAATCAGGAGCAGGGCGGACGAGGAATTCATCATGGCGAAAGTACCAGAAGCCGATCTCCTGGGATTCATCCATTTTGACGACGATGTCACGGCGGCTGACCGCGCCGGTCGCTCACCATATGACATCAGCGAAAAAACGGTTGCCGAAATACGGGCGATCAAAGAGCGTCTTGTGAAAGATCATGCGTGATCACTGAAGATTAAAGCTCTCTATGAATAATTTGGAGGTAAATCACATTGAGACTGTTTGACAGAGCATTTACAGGGTCTAGCGAGATGTTTGAGCTCGCCGAAGCCGCTGTAAACAAAACATACGATAAGCTTGGCGCTGCCGCTCCCGTCGCTTTTGGAAGCACAGCCTACTATCTGCCCTGTATCTACGCGTATCTGGGCCTGAAAGTCACCAATATGAGCGAACTGAAAGCGGCCATGGAGCCGATCAAGGCCCTGCTCACGAGAAATTACCGTTTGAACGACGTCTTCACCTCCGGTATCGCCACCGTACTGGCGGCCGAGGTCATCGAGGCCTGCAAATACGCTGAGAACCCGTCGCCCTATGAAGATAAGTATCACGGCCGCGCGACAGACGCCGAGGTCCGCGAGCTGGGTGTACCGCTTGTCACCCAGGATATCCCCGGCTTTGTTGTCATCATCGACGAGGCGCCCACGGACGCCCAGGCCGCGGCACTCATCAAGGGCTATCAGTCCAGAGGTATCTTTGTTTTCCTTCTCAAGGGCGCCATTGATCAGGCCGAGCGCTGCGGCATCAAGATGGGCTTCCAGGTCCGTATCGTCCCTGTAGGCCCCGGTATTGAGGCCGTCGCCCACATCATCTCCATTGTTGTCCGCGCTGCGATGATCTTCGGGGCAGTACAGCCCGGCGATTATGATGGCATGAACAAATACTCCTTCGAGCGCCTCTTCGCCTTCGTCAACGCCTTCGCCCCCGTCGCCAACATCACGGTGGGATGCGGCGCGGGCGCCATTGCCATGGGCTTCCCGGTCATCACCAACGACACCGTCGATATTGACGTTGTACCGAAGAGCCTCATCATCCAGACAAACATTGACGATCTGATCGAGACATCCCTTGAAGCGCGCGACATCAAGATCAAGGTTTCGAACATCGACATCCCCATCGCCTGCTCCTCAGCGTTTGAGGGCGAAATCATCCGCAAGGCCGATATGTTCGCCGAGGCCGACGGCTCCCGGAAGGACTGCTTCGAGCTCGTCCGTACCAAGGAACTCCATGAGGTTGAGGACCACAAGATAGAGCTCATCGGGCCGGATCTCGAAACCTTCGAAGCCGGCAGCAAAATCAATCTCGCTATCATCGTAGACATCGCCGGCAAGAACATGCAGTCCGATTTCGAGCCTGTCTTCGAGCGCAAGATACATAACTATGTCAACTGCCTCGAGGGCGTCATGCACACCGGCCAGCGCGATCTGATCCGCATCCGCGTCAGCAAGGCCACCTTCGAAGCCGGTTTCAGAATGAAGCATTTCGGAGAGCTTTTATATGCCAAGATGAAGAATGATTTCTCGCAGGTTGTGGATAAATGCCAGGTTACCCTGGTGACTGACCCCGCGCTTCTACCGAATCTCCGTAAGGAAGCCAATGTGATCTACGACAAGCGCGACGCGCGTCTGCGCTCGCTCACCGACGAGAGCGTAGCTTGCTTCTACACCTGTACGCTTTGCCAGTCGTTCTCTCCGTCCCACGTCTGCATCGTCACACCCGAGCGCCTCGGCCTCTGCGGCGCCGTCTCCTGGCTGGACGCTAAGTCCACCAACGAGCTGCAGCCCAACGGCCCCTGTCAGGTCGTCACCAAGACGAAGGTCATTGACGAGCACAAGGGTGCTTACGAGGATGTCAACGAGGCCGTCAGCAAGTACTCCCACGGCGCGCTGGACAAGGTCACGCTCTACTCCATCATGGAGGACCCGATGACGAGCTGCGGCTGCTTCGAGTGTATCTGCGGCATCGAGCCCTGCTCCAACGGCGTCATCATCGTCAACCGCGAATACGTCGGCTCCACGCCGCTTGGCATGACCTTTGCCGAGCTTGCGTCCATGACCGGCGGCGGCGTTCAGACGCCGGGCTTCATGGGCCACGGCCGCCACTTCATCGCTTCGAAAAAGTTCATGAAGGCTGAAGGCGGTATCGCCCGCATCGTCTGGATGCCGAAGGCTCTGAAGGACATGGTCAGCGAGAAGCTCAACGCCACGGCGAAGGAGCTGTACGGCATCGACAGTTTCTGCGACAGGATTGCCGACGAGACAATCACGGAGGATCCGGATAGCCTGATCGCATTTTTAAGCGAAAAATCACATCCTGCCCTTGAGATGGAACCGATAATGTAATATACTAGCGGCGCCGGATAAGACCGTCGCATGTTAGAAATAATGGAAAGGCCGAGTAAATCGGCCTTTCCGGATTAGAGATTGAGGAGGCAGTGAGAAATGCCATTCACAGCAAAGCCGCGCAAATACGGCGCGGCAATCAACGAAACCCTTTTAGGTACGGGCGGGAACGCCGTCGCCCTCGGCGGGACAAACGTCCTTCCGCTTCATTACTTCGACAATCCCGCGAAAAACCCGCCTGCCGTCGGCGTGGAGATCACGGACACAGGCTTTGATACGACGGGACTGCCCGCGCTTGCCATGTATTACGCCGGCGCGAATACCCCCGCCGAAAGAGCCAAAAAAGCGGCGGCCATGGAAGGCGCCAGCTTTGTCTGCCTGCGCTTTGAGGGTGCCGATCCCGGCGGTCTGAACCGCAGCGTCGCCGAGTGCGCCGCCATTGCGAAGGACGTTGCCAATGCCATAGACAAGCCCCTGGTGGTTACCGGGTGCAAGAACATCGAGAAGGACGCCGAAATCTTCGCTGCCGTTGCCGAAGCCTGCCAGGGCAAAAACATCCTGGTCCTCTCAGCACGTGAGGAAGACTATAAAACCGTCGGCGCTTCCTGCGCCCTGGCGTACGGCCAGAAGGTCGGAGCCGAGAGCTCTGTCGACATCAACCTCGCCAAGCAGCTGAACGTTCTCATGACGCAGCTGGGCGTACCGGCTCAGAGCATCGTCATGAACCTTGGCTCGGCCGCTGCCGGCTACGGCTTTGAGTATGTGTCCTCCACCATGGACCGCGTCAAATCGGCGGCCCTGGAGCAGAGCGACACGATGCTCCAGATGCCCGTCATCACTCCCGTCTCCGCCGAAGCGTGGTCGGTCAAGGAAGCCATCATGCCCGAGAGCGACATGCCTGAGTGGGGCAGCCAGGAGGAGCGCGGCATTCAGATGGAGACCGTCACGGCGTCTGCCTGCCTGGCCTCAGGCTCCGACGCCGTCATCCTGCGTCATCCCACATCCGTCAAAACGATTGCGGCGCTCGTTGCCGCTCTCCTGTGAACAGGGAGGTATACGATAATGGCACTTAAAGGACTGGATATTTTCAAGCTGACACCGAAGACCAACTGCAAGGATTGCGGCAACCCCACCTGCATGGCATTTGCCATGAAGGTCGCCCAGGGCACCGTGTCCATCGACAAATGCCCCCACATGTCGGCCGACGCCCTCCGGCAGCTTTCCGAGGCCACCGAGCCCCCGATGAAGACGATCAGTATCGGCGACCACAAGCTCGGCGGCGAGACCGTCATGCTCCGTCACGAGAAGACACTGGTGAACAAGAACCTGTTTGCACTTTATCTCTGCGCCGATATGGCCGACGGCGATATCGACGCGAAGCTGGCTGAGGCGATGAAGGTCGATTATGAGCGCATCAGCGAGCGCATGTACGTGGAATGCGTTTTTGTGAACGTTTCCGACACACAAACAGCCGAGCGCGGCATTGCCGTCGCACAGAAGGCCGCCGCCGTGGGCCGCGAGCTGATCGTCCGCTGCACAAAGCCCGAGCTGGCGAAGGAAATTGTGAATGCCGTCGACGTGAAAGTTCTCGTCGGCGCAAACGCCTCAAACTTCGAGGCGATGAATACCGTCGCCACGGAGAAGAAGCTCGTTCTCGGCGTCTCCGGCAAGGATCTCAGCGAGCTGCATGATACGATTGCGAAGCTCGAGGCGGCCGGCAACAAGAACCTTATCATCAACATCGGCGGCGCCTCCATTAAGGACGCGTTCGCCTCTGCCGTCCAGATTCGCCGCGCGGCGTTGAAGGACGACGACAGGACCTTCGGCTATCCGGCTATCGTCAACGTTGCGCGCCTGGCTCCCGGCGACTACACGATGCAGGCGGCGCTTGCGTCGCTCTTCACGCTCCGCTACGGCTCCGTCGTCGTCATGGAACGCATGACATACGCTGACGCGCTCCCGCTGTACGGCCTCCGCCAGAACATCTTCACAGACCCGCAGAAACCGATGAAGGTCGAGCCGGGCATCTATGCCCTGAACGGCGCCGATGAGAATTCCGTCTGCGCCGTCACCGTCGATTTCGCGCTGACCTATTTCGTCGTCTCCGGTGAAATCGAGCGCTCCGGCGTACCGGTAAACCTCCTCATTACGGACGCGGGCGGCTATTCCGTTCTGACCTCCTGGGCGGCCGGCAAGTTCTCAGCGGGCTCCATCGCCAAGTTCATTGAGGAGTATCAGATCGAATCAAAAATCAAGAACCGTACGCTCATCCTCCCCGGCAAGGTCGCCGTCCTGAAGGGCGAGATCGAAAATAAGCTCCCCGGCTGGAAGATCGTCGTCGGAACGAACGAAGCCAT
>JAAYBH010000332.1 GCA_012718935.1 Clostridiales bacterium | reverse complement strand
CTGCTGGCCATCCGCGTCCTCATCGGTCCGGTCCCGGTCGCCATCTTCCTCGCGGGCATCCTCATTATCGAACGGTATCCGCTGGACGAGATGACCTATGAGGGGATAGTGGGAAAAACGGAATAAGAAGGGTCAAGGCGCACCGGAAAACCTGACTCTGACATACCTCCGCCGACCGATCCTGATGACCCGACTAGTGGAAACGTCTTTAGGAGCATCGACCACATGATACGGATCAGTGATACGGGACTCATCGCTATAGACCGCACCCTCTGCAACAAGACGACGCGCTTCGCTCATTGAAACAGTCAAACCTGATTCCTTCAGAAGCCGACAGATTTCCATTGTACCGGGACACAGGAATTCCGGCATGTCCGCGGGTGCCTCACGACGGGAGAAGGTGCGTTCCCATTGTTTCCGGACCTTTTCAGCTTCCCCTTCTCCATTAAATCGTGAAACGATACGCTGCGACAACTCCTGCTTGATCCGCATGGGGTTTTCACCAGCTGCGATGCGTGCCGCTGTAGACGCACACAATTCGGGCGAATCAAGCAACACCAGCCGCTGGTATGCGTTCATGCTCTCATCGGACATTGCCATTAATCGTGCGAATTGCTCGCCTGCTTCAGCAGTGACCGGAATATCATTCCCGAACGATTTCGACATTTTCCTCCCGTCAAGACCCGGAAGAAGGGGCATCAACACCGCACACTGGGGAGCGAACCCGCGATCCCTCTGCAAGTCCCGGCCGGAGAGTATATTAAACTTCTGGTCGGTACCGCCAATCTCGACATCTGCTTGAACAGCAAGTGAATCATAGGCCTGCAAAAGCGGATAGAAAAGTTCATGTAATCCAACGCGGATTCCCTTCTCATGGCGAAGGCGAAACGTTTCATGCGCGAAAATCTGTGCAAGAGTGAATGAGCCTGCGAGCTGCAGCACTTCGACAAGAGACAACGAACCATACCACTCGCTCTGCCAGCGCACTTCTGAGCGTCTCTTATTCACAAGACGAAAAATCTGTTCGGTATACCGGGAAGCGTTTTCACGAACCTGTGCCAGGGAAAGCGGCGGCCGTTCCGTATTCCGTCCGGTGGGATCGCCTATCGAAGCAGTATAGTCTCCGATGATCAATACTGCCTGGTGCCCCAAATCCTGGAACTGGCGAAGTTTGCCGTAAACCACCATGTGTCCCAGATGGATATGCTCCGCCGTAGGGTCAATACCAAGTTTTACCCGGAGCGGTACCCCGGTCTCAAGGCTTTTCTCCAGTTTGACAAGCAATTCGTCCCTGGGAATCAGGTCTTCTGCTCCTCGCTCGAGCAGAACAAGCTGCTTTTCAGCTTCTTTTCGTGTGTTCATTTCTTCCTCCTCTTGAACAACCTTTTCTTGTTTGTGAAAAAGCTCCGGACGGTATCCAGTGACGAGGAGGAGCGGTCCATAAAAAAACAAAAGGCCCGCTATCGCCTCCCCCCTCCGGGAAAACGACAACGGGCCTTTCGCGACCATTCAATGCCGCTAGTACCGTATGCCTCCGCGAAGGAGATACATCAAGTAGCGGCTATAATACTGATTATTGCATATGGAATTGGTCATTCTTAAAAAAACATAACAGGAAAATGAAAAGAGAACAAGCATGGCAACAGAAAATTGTTTTCCTACCTGAATCATTTCAGCATCGATTTTGTCACTACCGAAGCTCGTTGTTGAATAGATGTGAAAACAGAATTCAATTCCGTTGACATATAATAATTCGCAGGCATACACTGGCATCATGAAATATTCAAACCCCAAAATTGCGGTGATTACACCATGTTATACAGAAAGTGATGATTACTTGCTTGATTGTTTTACCAGTGTAAAGAACCAGGGTTTGACAAACGTATCTCATTTTTTTATCTCGGATGGAACATCGTTACCGATTCTCGACACACTGCCTATTCGTCATATCAAGCTGGATACAACCCATAACGACAATGGCAATACTCCCCGGGCAATTGGTTCATTATTGGCAATAGCTGAAAACTTTGACTTTATTACCTATCTTGATGCAGACAATTACTATCTTGATAATCATTTGGCTTCCATGGTGGATCTGTTTTCAATAAGAAAGTATGACGTAGTTTCAAGCCTTCGGGTATTTCTTGATCTCTACGGAAAGGTAATCCCGTACAACAAGTCTAAAGAGAACCGGGGCACCCATATTGATACCAGTTGTTTTATGCTTGGCAGGAAAGCCTTTCCTTTCGCTACAATCTGGGCAAGTATGCCTAAACCCCTTTCACCTGTTTGTGACCGGGTTTTCTTGCAAAAATTGTTTTTGTCCGGATTACGCGTAGGATCTACAAAACAGAAAACAGTTGCTTTCAGAAGCCAGTACAAAATGCATTATGAAGAAACGGGAATGGATCTATCCAATTACCGAAATCTAAAAGACCTCGGGAATATTATCAAGGATATTGACGCGTATTTGAATTCTGATGAGTCTTTTGATGAATGCATTTCCGCGTTGGGATACCACCCCACAACAGAAAGTTTGATTTCACAACAACTCTGTGTCCGAAACATGGAAGAAAATTCCTTTTTTTAACACATAGGGCACCATAATTACCGCGTCGCCGACCGTGCACGTTGTGCCCCGATTTATTTGCACAGACCCTACTTCTCCCGTATGACAGTCCGTACCGCGTTTTCGTATTCGACGAGCCGCTCCTTTCCGAGCGGCAGGGGCGAATAGACAGCCTGTTCAAAACAGTCGGCGATAGTCGCGAGTTTTTCTGCGTGAGCGGGAATCCGCTGTGAAAGTTTTTGGGTATAGGAGCCGGGTGCGCTG
>JAAYBH010000331.1 GCA_012718935.1 Clostridiales bacterium | reverse complement strand
TGAATGAAATTCAAATTACTTCGTGTCTTCTTTTTGCCAGCTCATCATCTTTCTGAGCTCTGCGCCGGTCTTCTCCACGAGGAGGTTCTGCTCCTGGCGGCGGCGGGCGTTGAAGAAGGGGCGGTTGGCCTGGTTCTCAAGGATCCAGTTGCGGGCAAAGGTGCCGTCCTGAATTTCGCCCAGTACCTTTTTCATCTCTTTCTTCGTCTCGTCGGTGATAATACGCTTACCAACGGTATAGTCTCCGTATTCGGCCGTGTCGCTGATGGAATAGCGCATGAAATTCAGGCCGCCCTTAACGACAAGGTCAATAATCAGCTTCATCTCATGTACGCATTCAAAATAGGCGTTTTCAGGCGCGTAACCCGCCTCGACGAGCGTCTGGAAGCCGGCCTTCATCAGCTCAGAGACGCCGCCGCAGAGGACGCACTGCTCGCCGAACAAATCGGTTTCCGTCTCTTCTCTGAAGGTCGTTTCAAGAATACCGCCCCGGGCGCCGCCGATGCCGTAGGCGTAGGCGAGGGCAATCTCACGGGCGCGACCGGAGGCGTTCTGATAAACGGCGACGAGGCAGGGGACGCCCTTCCCCTCCTGATACTGGCTGCGGACCGTGTGGCCGGGCCCCTTGGGCGCGATCATGATCACATCCACGTCGGCGGGCGGCACGATCTGGCCGTAATGGATATTGAAGCCGTGGGCAAAGGCTAGCGCCGCGCCGCTTTTAAGGTTTGGCGCCACGTCATTTTTGTACATCGCCGCCTGCTTCTCGTCATTGATGAGGATCATAACCACGTCGGCGGCACGGACGGCTTCCGCCGTTACCATGACCTTAAGCCCGGCGTCCCTGGCCGCGCCGGCGGATTTGGAGCCCTCATAGAGCCCGACGATTACATTGGCGCCGCTGTCCTTCAGGTTGAGGGCATGGGCATGCCCCTGGCTGCCGTAACCGATAATCGTCACGGTCTTTCCCTTGAGTACGCTGAAATCACAGTCCTTCTCGTAGTACATGTTCGCCATTTTAATATTCCTCCTGTTGTTTTGTTATATAAAGCTCTTAATCATTTTCCAGACAATACGTGCTGCGGCCGATTGCTGTGGGGCCGGTCCGGGCCATTTCGATAATGGAGTATTGGCGCATATAGTCAAGGAACGCGTTGAGCTTGATGGTTTCGCCGGTGATTTCGATGGACATGGAGTCGGGGGAGAGGTCGACGACGTTGGCGCGGTAGGCGTTGACTGCTTCCATAAGCTCGGGGAGCACGCCCTTGTCCAATCTGATCTTGACGATCATCAGCTCCCGGACGACGACCTTATCCGACTGCATGAGCTGTACCTTCTTGACATCCTGGAGCTTTTGAAGCTGCTTGGTGATCTGATCCTTCATATAGTCGTCGCCCCATGAGACGATCGTCATGCGGGACAGGGCGGGGTCCTCGGTCTCGCCGACAGTCAGGCTGTCAATGTTGAAGGCCCGGCGTGAGAATAGGGAAGAGACGCGTGTCAAAACGCCCGATTGGTTTGAAACGAGCAGTGAGACGATAAACTGTTGGTTTTGCATGACATCATTCCTCCTTTCATCTCAATATTATATCGTTGATGCTGCCGCCCGCCGGGATCATCGGCAGAACGCGTTCGTTGCTGTCGATGACGCATTCGATCAGGGCCGGGCACTTGCATTCAAACGCTTCGGTCAGGCACCTTTGATACTCCGCGTTCGTTTTGGCTCTGAAACCCCTCGCGCCGAAGGCCTCCGCCAGCCTGACGTAGTCCGTTTGCCTGTCCGGCGTCGTATTGGAATAGCGGCCTTCGAAGAAGAGCGTCTGCCACTGGCGGACCATGCCAAGGGCATTATTATTGAGCACGATGACGACGATAGGGAGCTTGTTTGACACAGCGGTGGCCAGCTCGTTCATATTCATATGGAAGCTGCCGTCACTGGTGAACAGGAGGGTCCGCTGAAAGCCGTTGCCGATGCAGGCGCCGATGGCGGAACCCATTCCGAAGCCCATGGCGCCGAGTCCGCCGCTGGTGACGAAGGTGCGCGGCTTCTTAAACTGGTAATACTGCGTTGTCCACATCTGGTGCTGGCCCACGTCGGTGGCCACAACATTGTCGCAGTTCTTTATGCACGCGCCCTCGATAACGGACTGGGGCGTCAGGCGGCCCGGGTCCATCTCCAAATTGTTGTCGGGGTGCTCCTTCATATAAAGGATACGGTCCATCCATTCCGGATGCGCCGTCTCCGTCAGGATTTTATTGAGCGCCGTCAGGACATGTCTGATGTCGCCGATGATGCTGGCGTTGACGCCGATATTCTTGTTGATTTCAGCAGGGTCGATATCGATCTGGATGACCTTCCTGTTTTTCATGAATTCCGCTTTGTTACCCGTTGCCCTGTCGGAAAAACGGACGCCCACAGCGATGAGCAGGTCGCACTCGTAAAGCGCTTTCGTCGCCCCATACCGGCCATGCATGCCCACCATGCCGAGAAAGCGCGGATGGGAGTAGGGGACAGCCGTCAGGCCCATGATCGACAGGCCGATGGGTGCGTCGATCCTGTCGGCAAATTCAAGGAGCTCCCTGGATGCGTTGGCGTTGACGACGCCGCCGCCGCAGTAAATATACGGCCGTTTGGCTTCTGCGATCAGGGAAGCTGCCATTTCAAGCACCCCTGTGTCCGGGGTGCATTCCGTCTTCTCCGCCGGCTGTTGGGCGGCCGGCGTGTATTCCGCCGTCCCAAGCTGGACATCCTTCGGGATATCGATGAGGACGGGGCCTGGTCTTCCGGACCTGGCCAGCGCGAAAGCCTCTCTGAAGGTATCCGCCAGCCTGCTGACATCCTTTACAAGATAATTGTGCTTTGTGATCGGCATCGTGACGCCGGAGATGTCCACCTCCTGAAAGCTGTCGCGGCCCAGCATGTGCGTCGGCACGTTGCCGGTGATGGCCACAAGCGGCACGCTGTCCAGATAGGCGTTGGCAATACCGGTCACCAGGTTGGTGGCGCCGGGGCCGGAGGTCGCGATCACAACGCCCGGCCTGCCGGTCACACGGGCGTATCCGTCCGCCGCATGGCAGGCGCCTTGCTCGTGGCAGGTGGTATAATGGGTGATTTTGTCGCTGTTTTGATAAAGCTCGTCATAAATATTGATGACGTAGCCGCCGGGATAACCGAATACAACATCGACACCCTGCTCGATGAGTGCTTTAATAATAATCTGCGCGCCTGTTAATAACATGACTGGCCTCCTCCTTTGCTTCGTTAATGTGATGTCTCTGAAAATCGATAATTCAATATAAACTAAAAGAGCCCTGCAGTTTTTTCACTGCAGGGCTCCATTCGTTTCTTGTCTGGAGTCTTATACCTGACCTCTATCCACAGCGAACCTGTTATTAACATCACAAATAGCCCGGACAATAATAAGCCCGAGTACAAGTACGCTAATAATGATAGCTGTGTTAAATATAGCGGCCAAGCTCATAACTCCTTACCTGTAAGTTGATTGCGCTAAGTTTAGCATACTGAAAATGGAAAGTCAATATTCAAATTCAACAACTCGCTCAATATGCCATAATTTTTTCCGGCGTTATGTTACCTCTGTTAATGTGGGTGCTTACCGGCATTACTCGTAGATCCCGCTGGCGCAGACGATGCTGTTGCCCTTTGTCCTGCCGGCAATGGCGATATAGTTGTTCAGGTTTCGTATGGTATCCTCCAGCGCGCCGCGGAATTCCTCGATGCCGATGTTCAGCCTGACCCTGTATGACCTCCGTCCGATTGTCATCGATTCCGTCTCGAATATTTTCCTGATTTTCTTCGCAGCCTTGATACAGCCGGAGAGCTTCGTTTCCGGCAGGAGCACGATGAAACCCGATTCACCCCACCGGCCGAGGATATCCAGCTGCCGGAAGCTGTCATTGAGTATTTTCCCGGCCCATTCGGCCGTGCGGTACAGCAGCTCCTGATTCTTCCCGCGGAACATGTCCCTGGTGGGTTCGACCTCCAGCAGCATCACCGAAAAAACGTTCCCGTACCGGTTATACCGCATGACCTCCCTTTGCGCCGCTTCCGAAAAGCCCTTCCTGTTGTAGAGGCCTGTGCCGCTGTCCTTGGTGCTGTAATGCTCCGCCATGTCGCTGAGGACTGATTTTGCCGCCAGCAGGCCGGAGAGCTCCTCAAACCGCGCGATATACGGCCGTATATCGTCGAAGCCGACATAAATCCGCCAATCGTTATCCTCCAAGACGACCTTTTTGCTGATCGTGTCGTTTTCCAAACGCCCCATCACGGTATTCTGCTCCACCGTCGTCACGGAAAACTCGACTACCTGGCTGTAAACGCACCCGCCTAATTTGTAGTTTAGGGAGAGCTTTTCCGCCTGACAGGTATATCTCTGAAGCGCGTAGATCCGGGTCACGCCGCTCTGCCATTTGATAAAATCCTCGGGCGGGATATTCTTTTTATCCATGGCGGTAATCAAACCGTAAGCGGTCTCGAAATCTCTGTTTTTAATGCAGCTGAAATACAGTGTGAGCGCGTTCCGGGCTCCGGCGGGGACAGCGATGCCGGTATCCCTTCCCGGCGCTGTTTTCACCTCCGGCGCCGACTGCTGCCCAAGGGGCTTTCTCACATTCAGCGCGTCATAAGCCCTTCGTCTGGAGGCATCCCTCAGCGTCTCGTACGCCTCGTTTATTTTCTTCATCCGGGCGTCCGACCCCGCCGACTTATTGACGTCCGGGTGGTATTTTTTCGCCAGCCGCTTGTACGCGCTCTCAATCACTTCGGGCTCGGCCAGATAATGCACCTGAAGTATCGCGTAATAGTCATTGAGAATCGCCACAAGCACCCCACCTTGATATCAGATATCTCTATTATTATCGAAAGAAATCATCAGGATGTTAAACTAAAGGTGATTTTTCCGCGACAATAAAATCGGCGATGTACTGTTGATTATTGTCGGAAAAGGGAATATACTCCAATGTACGGGAGGGGATTTTATGATCATTAATATTTCAAATCAAGAATCTTCCATCATTGAGAATGGCGTGTACTATTTCTCACCACAGAAATACCCGCATCTCTCGGACCTGGAGCTGAAAAACCTGCTTGA